>CAZFPV010000137.1:657-5733 GCA_964521155.1 uncultured Desulfobulbus sp.
TCAGCAGGCGCGCAGCCTCGCACGCGCGGCCGGGGTCGACATGAACCAGCTGGAGCGGCTTTCGGCCGAATTCGGCGGGCGGCTAGCCGAATGCGAACAGGAGGTTTACCGGATGGCGGGCATGGAGTTCAATATCCAGTCGCCGCGCCAGCTGGGCGAGGTGCTGTTCGAGAAACTGCAGCTGCCCAAGGGGCGCAAGACCAAAACCGGCTGGTCCACCGATGTCAAGGTGCTTGAAAGCCTCAGCCTGAACCACGAGTTGCCGGCCGCGATCCTGCAGTACCGCAACCTGGCCAAGCTCAAGTCAACCTATGTGGACCGCCTGGCCAGCCTTCGCAGCCCCCTCACCGGCCGGGTGCACACCTCGTTTAACCAGTGCGGTACGGCCACGGGCCGGCTCAGCTCGAGCAACCCCAACCTGCAGAACATCCCCATCCGCACCGAGGAGGGGCGTCGGATCCGCTCCGCCTTCGTGGCCGCCGAGGGGTGCTGTCTGCTGTCTGCCGACTATTCCCAGATCGAACTGCGGGTGCTGGCCCATTTTTCCGGCGACCCCGAACTGGTTGCCGCCTTTCGCGAGGGGCAGGACGTGCATCGCCGCACCGCAGCCGAGATCTTTTTCGTCGCCCCTGAACTGGTAACCTCAGAGATGCGTCGGGTAGCCAAGACCATCAACTTCGGCATCATTTACGGCATGTCGAGTTTCGGTCTTGCCAGCCAGCTCCATGTCAGTCGCAAGGAGGCCCAGACCTTTATCGACCGTTACTTCGCTCATTTTTCCGGGATCAAGGAATTTATGGACGGCGTTGTTTGTCAGGCGAAACAGGACGGGTTCGTCTCCACCCTGCTTGGTCGGAGGCGAGGGCTTGTTGACATCAACAGCACCAATCGTGCCCAGCGGGAGTTTGCCGAGCGGATGGCGATCAACACTCCCATCCAGGGCAGCGCCGCCGACATCATCAAACTGGCCATGTTGCGGGTACATGGGGAACTCGGGCGCAGTGCGCTGAAAACACGTATGCTCCTGCAGATACACGACGAACTGGTCTTTGAAACGCCTCTGGACGAGATCGAGCCAGTCTCACGGTTGGTCCGGGAACACATGGAGGGCGCCATGGCCCTGCGCGTGCCACTGGTGGTCAATCTCAGCCACGGTCAAAGTCTTGACAAAGAACAAGGATGACCGATCGACCCGTCCATGCCGGAAGCACTTCGATCGGCCAGTGGTGTTCGTCCCGGTCCTCCTGTACTTCGGAATACTTCCTGCTGTATGTTCGGAGTTCCGGAAAAATATGGGCGCCACTGTTGATCTACGCCCGCTGATTCGCCTCCAGCCGGGCAAAAGCCGGCCATGTCGATATGGATCGTTTTTTGCAATTACACTTGCAAAGAGAGATGAGGAGGTGCAATAATGACGCCACGGGAAGCTATTCGCATTCTGATGCTCAGTCCTATCTATTTTCGTTTGCGTCCGCTCCAGCGCTGGCAGCTGGTCCGGGAATTCTGTCAGCGGTTTTCCGCCAGGTCGACATGAAGTGCGAGGTTGAACAAACCCTTTGCAGAGCGATACGGAACACAGTGTGGAGCGGCGACGCCATCACCGCCACAGGGTGAGCGAGAGCGCCGTTGCCTTTTATGGCCGGTGGCCCTGTTCGATCGTGGACATCAGCAGCAGCGGCATTGCCGTGACCTGCGCCACCACGGACAGGGAGCGGCCCGTGTTCGATCAGCTGGACATCTTTCTTGCCGACGCCAGTTTTTACCTGCCGCAGGTGCCGGTCGAACTGGTCACCGAGGTGCACACGCTCCCCCGTTCAATGTTCAGTTCCCTGCAGTTTCGTAGAATAGGCCTCAAGTTCGGCCCTTTGTCGAGCGAACAACAGGCCCGCATTCACGAGTTCATCCAGCACGGCTCAACGCCGAGCGCATCGTAGTTGCCCACATCCCCGGGAGTTATGACGCCCTTGGGGCTTTCCGGGCATCGTTTTTGAGAAACCAATGAAGATCTCCTCTTTCCTGCTGGTTGTGCCGTTGTTGTTCCTTGCCGCCCCGGTCGCGTCAGCGGCCGACGAGGTCACGGTTTCCGCCAGGGACCAGCAGGCAGTGACGGTCGCCATCTACAACAAGAATCTGGCCCTGGTCAAGGACCGCCGCAAGATCACCCTGCCCACGGGGATGCAGACGCTGGCCTTTCGCGAGGTGAGTGCCAGGATCAAGCCCGAGACCGCGCTCGTCCATGGCGGCGAGTTCCGGGTGCTCGAGCAGAATTTCGAATACGATCTGCTTACGCCCCAGTCGCTGCTGCAGAAGTATGTGGGACGGGAAGTCACCATGATCACCCGCCATCCCACCACCGGCGAGGAGCAGTTGCGCCAGGCCAGGGTGCTTGCCGCCGGCAAGGGAGTGGTGCTGCAGTCGGGCGACCGCATCGAAACCGAGGTAAGCGGCCGATTGGTCTATCCCGATGTGCCCCCCACCCTGCGCGACCGCCCGACCCTGACCATGCTGGTGGAGAGCGGCCGGGCGGGCGAGCGGGAGGTGGAGTTGTCCTATCTCACCGGCGGCCTGTCCTGGCAGGCTGATTACGTGGCCCAACTGAACCAGTCGGATGATCGTCTCGACCTCAACGGCTGGGTGACCCTGACCAACGAGAGCGGGGCCAGCTATCCTCAGGCCCGTTTGCAGCTGGTGGCCGGCGACGTCAACGTCGTTGAGGACGCGGCAGCGGCAAGGACGATGATGAAGGGCACCATGGCTGCCGAGGCGGCCCCGGCGCCACAACCCATGCGGGAGGAATCGCTCTTCGAGTACCACCTCTATACTCTGGACCGGCCGACCACCATCGGCGAGAACCAGAAGAAGCAGGCAGCCCTGTTACAGGCCGAGGGGGTGCGTTGCCGCAAGGAGTTTCTTCTGGCTGGGCAGGAGTATTATTTCAGCACTTCGGCGGGCGAGATCGGCAAGAAAATGAAGATCGGCGTCCAGGTGGAACTGGTCAACGACAAGGCCGCGGGGCTCGGGTTGGCCATACCTGCGGGCACGGTCCGCGTCTACAAGAAGGACGGCGGCGGCTTTCTCCAGTTCGTGGGCGAGGACAAGGTGGACCACACCCCCGAGAAGGAAACCATTCGCCTGCATCTCGGCGACGCCTTCGACGTCACTGCGGATAAACGCCAGACCGATTTCAAGAAGATCGCCGGATCCGGTCGTTACAATTACCAATTTGAAAGTGAATACGAAGTTGTTCTCAAAAACGCCAAGCAGGAGCAGGTGGTGGTCAAGGTGCAGGAGCCGGTTCCCGGCGACTGGGAGATGGTCAAGGAGTCACAGGCGCACATCAAGGAGGCGGCCCATACGGCGTCGTGGAATGTGGCCGTGCCGCCCATGGCCAGCACGACGCTTACCTATCGGGTGCGGGTGAAATACTGACGAAAGAACGCAAGGCAGGGGAGAGGGGCGAACGGCCCGGATGCGCTCGCATCCGGGCCGTTCTGTGTTTGCCTTCGCGGTGGGGGTCTGGCCTGCGCCGAATCCGGGTTACTTGCGTTCGCCCAGCGGCACGAATTGCCGCGGCGGCGAGCCGATGTAGATCTGGCGGGGACGGTAGATCTTGGTTTCCGGGTCCTCCCGCATCTCCTTCCACTGGGCAATCCAGCCCGGCAGTCGGCCGAGGGCGAACATTACCGTGAACATGTTGGTCGGGATGCCCAGAGCCCGGTAGATGATGCCGGAGTAGAAGTCGATGTTGGGATAGAGGTTGCGGCTGACGAAGAAGGGGTCGTTGAGGACGATCTCTTCCAGGTTGAGGGCAATCTCCAGCAGTGGATCCTTGAAGTTGAGCAGCGCCAGGATGCCGTCGCAGGCCTCTTTGATGATGGTGCCGCGCGGGTCGAAGGTCTTATAGATGCGGTGGCCGAAGCCGGAGAGTCGGAAGGGGTCGTTCCTGTCCTTGGCCTTGGCAATGTATTTTTTGTAATCGTTGTTGTCCTGGTGGATCGCCTCGAGCATATGGATGACCGCCTCGTTGGCGCCGCCGTGCAGCGGGCCCCAGAGGGCGTTGATCCCGGCCGAGATGGAACTGTACAGGTTGCCGCCGGCGCTGCCGACCAGACGTACCGCCGAGGTGGAACAGTTCTGCTCATGGTCGGCGTGGAGGATAAGCAACTTGTTCAAGGCGGCGACGATTTCCGGCAGGACAATGTAGGGCCGCACCGGGGTGTCGAACATCATGTTGAGGAAGTTGCCGCAGTAGGACAGGTCGTTGCGCGGGTAGATCAGCGGCTGGCCGATGGACTTCTTGTAGGAGAAGGCGGCGATGGTCCGGATCTTCGAGATCAGGCGGCTGGCGGTCATGTCGATGTTGACCAGCGGGTCGTCGCCCATCTCCGGGTAATAGTTGTGCAGGCTGTTGACCATGACCGAGAGGATGGACATGGGCGAGGCGTTGGGGGGAAAGTTGTCAAAGAAATGAACCATGTCCTCGTGGATCAGCGCGTGCTGTTCCAGCAGGGTGCGAAAACTTTCCAATTCCTCGCGGTTGGGCAGCTTGTTGTGCAGAAGCAGGTAAGCCACCTCGATGAACAGGCATTTCGAGGCCAGTTCCTCGATGGGGTAGCCGCGGTAGAGCAGAAGCCCCTTTTTGCCGTCGAGATAGGTGATGGTGCTGCTGCAGGAGGCGGAATTTTTGTAGCCGGTGTCGAAGACGGTATAACCGGTAGCCTGGAGCAGGTCGCGGATGTCGATGGCCTTGTCGCCCTCGGTCCCCTCGAAGACAGGCAGCTGGTAGGTCTGGCCGTCGATGGTCAGTTCCGCCATCCTGGATTGATTGAGCTCTGACATGGGTGCTTCCTTGTGCTGGAATATGTTCCGCCTCGGGGCCAGATCCTGCCGGCCGGCCGTATTGCGCGCCGCCTGCCGTGAAAAATGGATGCGCGGTTGGTGCGCTTCAGCTAGACTGCCGGCAAGGTCTTCAGCGCAGTACAGGGGAACAAGGGGAAGGGGCGGGGCCGCAGCCGCCACCGGATCGATCTGTCATCTGGGATATTTCTTACTGCATTTGTTCGTTAAATTCAACAC
>CAZFPV010000138.1:0-5724 GCA_964521155.1 uncultured Desulfobulbus sp.
TTCCTGGCCGATCCGTTCACTGAAGCCGCTGCAGATGATCACCGGCAGCGTTGGTTTGATGGCCATCAGCTCTCGGGCTAGTCGGTCGCCGGTCAGGTTGGGCATGGTCAGATCGGTGATCACCAGGTCATAGGCCTCCGGGGTGGCCGCGAACAGTTCCAGGGCATCAACGCTGCCGGCGCTGGAGGTCACTCGGTAACCAAGGCTTTCCAGGTGCAGGGTGGTGATGTCGATGATCATCTCCTCGTCGTCGACAACGAGGATGTGTTCGTTACCCCTCGGGTATTTTTCCTTTATTTCCGATCTTTTATGTTCTGTCGACTCATCGTGCAGCGGCAGGTAGATTTTGATGGTCGTGCCCTGGCCGAGTTCGCTGTAGATGCGGATGTCGCCACGGCACTCCTTGATGATGCCGTGCACAACCGCAAGTCCGAGCCCCGTGCCCTTGCCCTGCTCTTTAGTGGTGAAGTAGGGCTCGAAGACCCGGCCCATGATTTTGGAATCAATGCCGCAGCCGGTGTCCGCGATCACGAGAAGGGCGTAGCGCCCGGGGGCAAGCGAAGCGCCCGGCAGGTCGCCCTGGCCAAGCGTCGTCTCCTTGAGCATGATCGAGATGGTCCCGCCTGTCGATTCCACGGCATGGTAGGCGTTAATGATCAGGTTCATCGCCACCTGGTGCAGCTGCGATGGATCGATCAGCACGCTCGGGCATTCACGCTCGATCTCGGTGTGGATGTCGATGGTCGAGGGAATGGTCGACCGGCAGAGTTGGATCACTTCCTTGAGAATGGTCTGCACCCGCACCGGAATGATCTTGTGCTCAGTTCGCCGACTGAAGGCGAGGATGTGGCTGACCAGTTCCTTGGCCCGCAGGCCGGCGGTGTGCAGTTGTTCCACGTACCGTTGCTGCGGGCTGTCGGGCGGAAGGCGCAGCATCAGCAATTCGCTGTAGCCAAGCATGGGCTGGAGGATGTTGTTGAAGTCATGGGCGATGCCGCCGGCCAGGGTGCCGATGGCCTCCATCTTCTGGGCCTGGTTGAGCCGGGCCTCCAGGCGCAGCCGCTCTTCGGCGGCCTGCTTTTGGTCAGTGATGTCGCGGATCACGCCGACGATGTACTGGTCGCCCCGCTTGTCCGTGTACCGGGTCTTTTTGGTGAGGATGGTGTGCTGGACGCCGCGGCCGTCGGTGAACGATTCCTCGTTGATGTTCTCGACACCGCTGGCAAACACCTGTTCATCCTTGGCCCAGAAGACGTCGGCCTCCGCCCTGGGGAAAAAATCATAGTCGGATTTGCCCAGTAGTTCGGAGCGATCGCGGCCCATGAGGGTGCAGAGGGCGTTGTTGACCAGCACCCAGCGATGTCCCTGGTCCTTGACGAACAACGGGTCGCCGACGCTGTCGATGATCTCGTTGAGATAGGTGCGCGACTCGGCCAGAGCCTCCTCGGCCCGTTTGCGTTTATCGATGTCGGTGATGAATCCCTCGATGACGCCGGGCCGGCCGTGTTCGTTGTGGCGCAGGCGGGCGCTGATCGAGATCCAGATGCGGCGGCCGTCCTTGCGGTAGACCTCGACTTCAAAGCCAAAGGCCTTCTGGTGGTTGAAGATGGCCGCCAGCAGGGTGCTGCGGTCCTTGGGGTTGACGTAAAACTGATGGCGGATGTCGGTGATGCTCTCAATCAGGTCCTGGGGTGAATCATAGCCAAGGATGCTGGCCAGGGCCGGATTGGCGCTAAGGAAACGCCCTTCCAGGCTGCTCTGGTACAGACCTTCGAGGGCGTTTTCGACAATGCCGCGGTATTTCTCCTCGCTCTGCCGCAACCGCTCGGTGGAATGTTCGAGCGCGCCGGTCATGACATTGAAGGTCTGGGCCAGAATGCCGATCTCATCGCTCGAGGTGACCGGCACCGTCTGGGTGAAGTCACCGCCGATGATCTGCTCCGCCGCCTCGGTCATCCGCCGCACCGGCCGGGTGATCGACCAGCTGAGGAACAGGCAGAACAGTCCCACCAGCACGGTGATCAGGCCGGCGGCCAGGGCCATGATGCGGATCATCCGCACCCGGCCGTCGCCGAGCAGGCTGCTGTAGGCCTGCAACTCGTCCTCGTAGACGCTGGCGCCGATAACCCAATCCCAGGGCGCGTAGTAGGCCAGGCGGGCGATCTTCCAGCGCGGCTGGGGCTCGCCCGGGTTCTGCCAGCGGTACCGCACCGTGGTCATCTCGCCCGGTCCGAGCCTGACGGCGCGGTTGACGATCTCCTGCACAACGAGATGGCCGTCGCTGTCGCGGTTGTCCCAGATATCCTCGCCGTCACGCTCACCCTTGGAGGAGATGATGTACCGACCACGGTCCTCGCCCCGGCTGCCGAGGATGTAGACGTAGCCGGTCTTGCCGACGCTGGTCTGGAGGATGGCCTGGCGGATGCGCGCGGCCACGGTCTCCTGATTGACGCCGACATAGAGCATGCCAACCAATTGGCCTTGCTGGTCGCGGAGCGGTTCGTAGGCGGTCAGGTACCAGTCGTTGACCACGTAGGCGCGGCCGTGGTAGGTCCTGCCCTGGAGAACGGCGGCAATCACCGGATTGGCAGCGCCGTCGGGGTTCACGGCCGGGATGTAGGTGCCGATGGCCCGCTCATAGGGCGTGGCCTTGATGGTGGTGGCGACCCGGAGCATGTCGCCCCGGTCGTTCATCCGCTGAAACACGGTGGCGGTCTCGCCGATCAGTTTGGTCACCGCATCGACGATCGGCGTCTCTACCGCCAGTTCGCGGTTCTTGCCGATCCACTGGCCGCCAACGAGGAATTTGGGCAGGTCGATCTCCTGGGCATCCTTGGTGAACTGGTTGATGGCCGTCCAGTTGACCTTTTCGTTCGCCAGTTGGACCCCTCCGGAGGCGGTGAGCAGATGCCGGGCCACGTTGAGGTTGCCGTTGACCTGGATCTGGACCGCCTCGTTCTCGGTGCGGACAAGATTGAAGACGCCCTTGGTTATGTGATCCAGGTCGGCATCAATGAGGGCGTCGACCTCGCCCTGGGCCAGGGCGTTGTACTGCCCACTCTGCCAGACGGAGAGCAGGACCAGGGCGATGGCGGTGACGAGCACGCTGCCGGCGCCCATCAGGGCGATTTTGGCGCTCAGGGAAGTATGGCTGGACGGCGTGGGCATGCTGGGACCGGGGAAAGAACAAAAGCCGCGGTGCAGGCAAGGCGTGCCACTGGCGGCGGAAAGGGTGCGATCATTGAATACGGGTGCTGCTGTGGCATGTTCATCTTCCGGTTGAGGCAAGGAGTCGGGCGCGGGTGGCGCATCCCGGGACAGAGCCTCTCCAGTGGAGTTACCTTCAGTATAGAGGATTTGGGCCGCGAGAGTCTAGGTAAAAATACCTACTGTGTGGTTCTGCAGGCCGCGGTCGGCTGGGAACTGGGCGCAATCCGGGCGTTGCCATTGCTTGCACATTGGATATCCATGCTTATAGAATGGAAGTGCCGAGTTACCCCCATTCCCTTGCGACTCAGGATATGCCGTGAACAGCAACAGACAAGAAACCGTGGCGACCCCAGGTCGGTCATGGCACACCCTTGACGGGCCAGAGGCGCTCGTCCTTCTTGCCAGCCGTGAAACCGGGTTGTCGGCCGCCGAGGCCAACGAACGGCTGCAGCGCTATGGCGCCAATGAGATTCGGGCAACGCGCAAGGACGGCATCCTGCGCCTGCTGTGGCGTCAGATCAACAACCCCCTGATCTGGGTGCTGCTCGGCTCGGGCACGCTGGCAGCGGTGCTGGGCAAGATCACCGACGGCATGGTGGTGCTGTCGGTGGTGGTGATCAACGCGATCATCGGTTTTGTTCAGGAATACAAAGCTGGCCAGGCCATCGAGGCCCTCTCCGGCATGGTGCCGCGGAATGCTGCCGTGCTCCGGGACGGCCGCATTGTCACTGTACCCGCCGCTGACCTGGTTCCTGGTGATGTGGTCCAGTTAGCAGCCGGCGACAACGTGCCGGCGGACATGCGGCTGCTGTCACAGAAAAACCTCCGTATCGAGGAAGCGGCGCTGACTGGCGAATCAGCGCCGGTGGAGAAAAGCGAAGATCCGGTCGATGCCGAGGCAGTGCTCGGCGACCGGACCTGTATGCTGTACAGCGGCACCATGGTGGTCTCGGGCATGGCCTCGGCCGTGGTCACCGGCACTGGCATGAGCACCGAACTGGGCCGCATCTCCGACATGCTCGAGAGCGCCGTGGATCTTGACACGCCGCTGACCAGAAAGCTGGCCCAGGTCAGTCAATACATCACTGTCGGCATCATCCTGGTCTCGCTTGGTATTCTCGCCGTTGGCCTCAACCGGGCCCTGGATCAGTCCATCCCCCTGATTCCGGCGTTGAAGGACACTCTCATCTTTGCCATTGCGCTCGCGGTCGGGGCCATCCCTGAGGGGCTGCCGGCGGTGGTGACCATAGCGCTCGCTATCGGCGTACAGCGCATGGCCCGGCGCAACGCCATTATCCGCAAGCTGCCGGCGGTGGAAACCCTGGGCTCGACCACGGTGATCTGCTCCGACAAGACCGGCACCCTGACCTGCAACGAGATGACCGTCACCGAGCTCTGGACCCCGGAGGCCGAGGCCCGGATCAGCGGTGTGGGCTACACGCCGACGGGTCATTTTCACATCGACGGCCATATTGTCGACCACCTTCCCGAGGGGCTGCGCCATCTCCTCCGATCCGCCGCCCTGTGCAACGACGCGGCTCTGAACAATGAGGACGGCGACTGGACCATCACCGGCGACCCCACCGAAGCGGCGCTGCTGGTGGCTGCGGCCAAGGCCGGGATGATGGCGGATGACCTCCGGGTACAGCACCCCCGGCTCGATGCCATCCCGTTTGCCTCGGAGCATCAGTTCATGGCCACCCTGCACGATGGGCCCGAACAGGTCGTTGTCGTCAAGGGGGCGCCCGAGGTGGTGCTGGGTCGCTGCCCTGTCGGGGTAGAGAGACATCAACGGGTGGCCGAGGCCCTGAACCGGATGGGCCGCCAGGGCATGCGGGTGCTGGCTGTGGCCGCCAAAGCGGTTGCGGCTGAAAACGGGGTGCTGCAGCCCGAACATATCGACGACGGCTGCGAGTTCCTCGGCCTGATCGGCATGATCGACCCGCCCCGGGCCGAAGCGGTCGCAGCCATCGAGGCCTGCCACCGGGCCGGGATCGTGGTCAAGATGATCACTGGCGACCACCGCGCCACGGCCCTGGCCATTGGCGCTGATCTTCAACTGGTCGGCCATGGCCAGGCGGTCACCGGCGTCGAGTTGGCGGCCATGGACGACGCGGCCCTGGCGGAGACGGTCCGGACGAGCAACATCTTCGCCCGGGTGGCGCCGGAGCACAAGCTGCGCCTGGTCAGGGCCCTGCAGCGACAGGATCATGTCGTGGCCATGACCGGCGACGGCGTCAATGACGCACCCTCGCTCAAGCAGGCCAACATCGGCGTGGCCATGGGCATCACCGGCACGGCGGTGTCGCGGGAGTCGGCGGACATCGTGCTGGCTGACGACAACTTTGCCAGCATCGGCGCGGCGGTGGAGGAGGGCAGGCGGGTCTACGACAACCTGATCAAGTCGCTGGCCTTTCTCCTGCCGACCAACCTCGGCCTGGCCCTGATCCTGATGTACGGCATCATGTTCTTCCCCTTTGACCCGGTGCGCAAGATCCTGCTCCTGCCCATGCT
>CAZFPV010000139.1:0-5710 GCA_964521155.1 uncultured Desulfobulbus sp.
GATCTCCTCTCCGTACTCGCGTTGCAGCAGCATGCAATGGGCCAGCAGCGGCGACAGGAGTCCAGTGACCGAACCGGCAAGTTGCGGTCTGTGTTTCTGAATGTAGGCAACCACGGTGGGGCAGGCCGAGCTGAGCAGGATCCGCCCCGGTTGCGTCTGCAGGGCCTGGCCCACGTGGGCGCTGACCTGCTGGGCGCCGAGCGCGGTCTCGGAGACGCCGGCAAAGCCGAGGCGTTTGAGGGCGGCAATCATCTGGCCGGCTGCGACCTGATCGAACTCGCTGATCCAGGATGGCGCCAGCGAGACATACACTTGCCGCGGCAGCCTGATCATCTGACGGGCGCGGGCCAGGTCGTTGCGCACATGTTTGGCTGTGTTGGGGCAGATCGAAACGCAGGCGCCGCAGTAGATGCACATTTCATGGACAATGGTGGCATAGGCATCCTGTACCCGGATGGCTTTGACCGGGCACTGGCGAACGCATTTATAGCAGTCCTGACACTCATGCTTCTCGGTATAGATGGGTGAAAGCCTATCCATTGCGTTGCCCCTTGCTGACTGCGAGGTGATGTTTGAGCAGTTGGAGAAAACAGGAGGGCTGCACGTTGGAATAGAGCGTATCCTCGATGGTGAGGTGTGGCCCCATGGTGCATTGATCTTCGCAGAGGTGGCCGGAGATATTCGGGGTCAAGCCAAGCGACTCGACGCTCTGCCGCAGGGTCACGATGGCCTGCTCATTGTTGCCCCGGGTGAAGCAGGAACTGCCCATGCAGACGGCGATCCGCAGGCCGGCCTTGGCCTCGGGCTTCACCGCCCCGGACGCCGACTCGAACGGCCTTCTGCCCAGGCGCCCGCCCGGACCGGCGCCGACGCAGCGACCCAACGCGGCAATCTGATCACGGATCTGCCAGTCGCTCTGGTCGGCTGCCTCCACCCGGTCCGCCTTGCCCGGATAGATGGAATACAGTTCGCGGAAGTGCGGTGGCGTCAGATTGGGCATGATCACGTTGGCGCCGCGTTGCAGGGCCATTGCCCTCCCCTGCCAGGCATCCATCACCGCCACGGCCGTGGTGGCGGGAATATTGGCGTCCGGCCGGACGATCCGTGCCAGAGCCAGAACTTTGCAGGTCATGTCAATGGTGGCGGCGACCTGTCCGTCTCCTTCGGGCGGCAGTTGCATCTGTCCCAGCGGCGTATCCGGGTGGGCGATGAAGGGGCCGATGCCGATCATGTCAAGGTCGAGTTCGCGGAAGAGCAGGATGTCGTCGGCCAGCATCCCATACGTCTGGCCGGGAATGCCGACCATGACCCCGCTGCCGGTCTCGAAGCCGATCTCCCGCAGCAGTCGGAGCAGGGTCAGCCGGTCGGAGACCACGCTGCCCCGGTCAGGATGAATGGCCCGGTAGAGGCTCCTGTCCGAGGTTTCAAAACGCAGGAGATAGCGGTCCGCACCCGCGTCCCGAAAGCGGCGCAGGTCTGCCTCGCTACGTTCGCCCAAGCTCAGGGTCAGGGCCAGCGGCGTGGTGGTCTTGATCCGCGCGATCAGCCCGGCCAGCCAATCGGCCTCGATCCGGTCGTCCTCGCCGGACTGGAGCACCAGGGCGCCATAGCCGAGTTGCACCGTCTGATCGGCGGCACGCAGGATATCGTCGGCCGCGAGCCGGTAGCGACGGACCTTATGGTTGGCGGCGCGCAGACCGCAATAGTGGCACCCGCGGGCGCAATGGTTGGAGATCTCCACCAGCCCGCGCAAATGCACGGCGTCGCCGACATGCTCCCGCCGGGTCCGGTCGGCCCAGTCCCAGAGCACCTGCAATTCGTTGGGGTCGTTGCTGGCAAGCCAGTGGAGAATTTCCTGCCGATCCACGGTCAACACCCTCCGCGCAGCGAACGGACCAGTTCCAGGGCCGCGGGAAAGGGGCTCAGCGCCCGGGCAAAGATACCCAGGCTGAAGGCGATGGCCAGCCCGTAATTGGTGATCGGCACTCCGGCTTCGCGGCAATGGACGATGCGGCTTAAGACCTCACGGCGGTTGAGCATGCAGGAGCCGCACTGGATGACCAGATTGTATTCGTGCAGATCGGCGGGGAAATCATGCCCCTGGACATGGGTGATGGCGAGCGGGCCGCCGACGTACTGGGTCAGCCAGCGGGGAATCTTGACCCGGCCGATATCCTCACCGATGGGATGATGGGCACAAGCCTCGGCCATCAGCACCCGATCGCCGGGCTGCAGCCGGTCGATGGCCAGCGCACCCTCCACCTGGGTGAGCAGGTCGCCCTTGCAGCGGGAAAAAAGGATGGAAAAGCTGGTCAGGGCCACCCCGGCGGGCACGTCGGCAGCCACCTTGAGAAAGGCCTGCGAGTCGGTGACCACCAGTTTGGGCGGCGAGGCGAGCTGGGCAAGGGCCTGGCGCAGTTCGCGTTCCTTGACCACCAGACAGAGGGCGTCGCCGTCGAGCAGATCACGGATGGTCTGCACCTGGGGCAGGATGAGCCGCCCCTTGGGCGCCTCCTTGTCGATGGGCACGACCAGCACCGCGGTCTCGCCCGGTCCCACCAGGTCGGAAACAATGGCCGGGCTGGCGAGGAAATCGGCCGGCGTCTGGTCGATGATCCGCTGCTTCAATGCCCCGATACCCTCGCCGGTAACGGCAGTGGTGTGCACCAGGGGAATCTTCCGCACTGCCAGGTCCAACTCCAGGGATTCGGGCGCACTTGCCAGATCCGACTTGTTCATGACCACCAGCACCGGGATGCCGCGCGCGGTCAGGGCATCGAGCAGTTCGGTCTCGAACCGGCTCCATTCGCCTCCGGCGGTAACGAGTATGCCCAGGTCGGTACGATCGAAGACGGCCCGGGTGCGGGCGATGCGCATTTCGCCGAGTGCGCCCGTATCGTCGATGCCGGCGGTGTCGATGAACAGCACCGGCCCGAGCGGCAGCAGTTCCATCGGTTTTTCCACCGGATCGGTGGTGGTGCCAGCCACGGTGGAAACAATGGCTGCCTGCTGGCGGGTGATGGCGTTGAGCAGGCTCGACTTGCCGACATTGCGGCGGCCGAATAGGCCGATGTGGAGACGCAGTCCCCTGGGGGCGGTTTGGGCCATGATGTACTGGTTGTGTCAGGAAGAAGGGGCATAACCCAGGCGGCAGACGGCGGTCGCGCTGGTGAGCCGGTCAAACTCGGTGTCGTTGATTCCTGCCTCGGAACGGGCCAGTTCGCGCACGCTCCTGCCGGTCTCCGCGGCAAGCCGGGCGATCGCGGCCGCTTTGTCGTGGCCGATGGCTGGCAGCAGGGCGGTGACGGTGGCGGTGGCATTCTCGACCTGGCGGGCGCAGCGGGCCTCGTCCACCTCGATGCCGTCGATGCAGTGGCGGCAGAGGATATCATCCGCGCGGGCAAGCAGGTCGATCGTGTCGAGCAGGGTCACGGCCACCAGGGGAAGAAAGGGGTTGAGTTCCAGGCTGCCCGAGGCGCAGGCCAGGGTCAGGGCGCTGTCGTTGCCGATCGCCAGCATGGCGGCCTGGCTGACCGCCTCCGGAATCACCGGGTTCACCTTGCCCGGCATGATGGAGGACCCCGCCTGCCGCCGGGGCAGACGCAGCTCGCCGATACCGGCGTCCGGTCCGGAACCGAGCAGGCGCAGGTCGGAGCAGATCTTGAAAAGGGTTGTGGCATGGGCCTTGAGGATGCCCGAAACCTCCACGAAGACGTCGGCGTTCTGGGTGGCCTCGACCAGATTTTCCGCCCGGGCCAGGTTGAGCCCGGTCACCTCGCGCAGGGTCTCGGCAACCTCGAAAATGTATTGCCGCGGCGCGGCCAGACCGGTACCCACGGCGGTGCCGCCGAGATTGATCACCCGCAGGCGCTCGTGGCACTTGGAAATGCGCCAGCGGTCGCGGTTGATGGCTTCGGCAAAGGCGCCAAAGGTTCGGCCGGCGGTGATCAATACCGCGTCCTGCAGTTCGGTGCGGCCGACCTTGACCACATGGGCCCAGCGCTGTTCCTGTCGCTGCAAGGCCTCCTGCAGGGCGACCACCCGCTGCTCCAGGGTGACCAGCAGCAACAGGGCGGCCACCTTCAGGGCCGTGGGAAAGACGTCGTTGGTGGATTGGTGGCGATTCAGATCGCCAAGCGGGCTGACCCGCTCATAGTCGCCCCGGGCAAGACCAAGAATCTCCAGAGCCCGATTGGCCAGCACCTCGTTGACATTCATGTTGGCGCTGGTGCCGGCGCCGCCCTGCAGACAGTCCACCACCACCGTATCGACCAGCCCGCCCTCGGCCATTTCCCGGCAGGCAGCGACAATGGCCTCGGCCTTGGCCATGTCGTCCCGCCAGGCTCCCAGGCGTCGGTTGGTCTGGGCGGCCGCCAGTTTGACCAGGCCCAGGGCGCGCACCAGCACCGGGTGGAGGGGGCGGCCGGTCAGCGGGAAATTCTCGACAGCCCGCAGGGTATGAATACCCCACAGCGCTTCCGCCGGGATGGCGCGAACGCCGAGCAGGTCTGTTTCGATTCGGGGAGAAGTCATGGCCTCTGGGACTGCACACAGGTCAAGAAGTCGATTGTTGCAAGAACGGGGAGCAATACTCACACACTGTATGTCGTGCCGGAACAATGGCCAAGAAAAAAAGCAGAAGCGGTTGAGACCCGATTCGACAGGACTCCGGCGCCAGCCCAAGCATGCCGGAGTCCTTCTGCAGTGCCGTCAGGGGGAAGGACGCACTGGTCGAATAGGGGTCATCAATTCCTGGAAAACTGAACAAGCCCTCCCGCGGCACAACGGCCTGTCGCGAAAGCCGCCGCACCGCGGAAGAACCCAAGCCGTTCAGCCGCGTCTGCCCGCGCCGTTTTCCAGGCGGCGAGGACGGAAACGGCCAATCCGCCCGCCTCTCAACAAGCGTCCGCCTGCACCGGAACCGCAGCCATCCGCGCCAGTTCGGCGTGCACGGCCTCGATCACCTTTTCCAGGGTTGCCTGGGAGAGAATCGTCTCGCCGATGGCCACGTTGGGACCTTCGCCGCAGCGTTCGAAGCAGAAAGAAGCCTGCACCTGTACTTTGTCTTCCAGGTCGTTGGCCTCGACATGCTTCATCAAGCCCTGGATGATGGCCTGGGAGTTGCGCAAAAAACAGCCGGTGCCGGCACAGACCCGTACGATCAGGGGTTCGGCGTGGGATTCCCTGACTCGGGAGAGGGGGATATCCTCGGCGCTGGTGCGGCGGCGATGGTGGTAATGGGTGTGCAGCAGCCGATGCGCTTCGCGGCTGCCGGGTTCACCCAAGTGTTTCTGATAACACTCGTTGACGAAATAGTTGTCCTGGGAACAGTGCAGATCGAGCAACCGGTCGGTGTTGTACAGGGATTCGGTGCGCGCCCGCCTGCGAGCCGCGATGTCGCGGCCGACCGGTTGGCCGGCGCCGCCGATGCAACCGCCGGGGCAGGCCATAACCTCGATCAGATCGACCGAGAGCGAGCCATCGAGCACCTGGTGCATCACCTCACGGGCCTTGGCCAGTCCATGGACAACGGCCAGCTTCAATTCCAGGCCGCCGACCTCGGTGCGGACCACGCGCAGGGCCTGCTCGCCGCGAACCTCTTCGAATTCCGGGTCAACCGGGCCCTGGCCGGTCAGCTTGTTGACCGCGTAGCGGAGCACCGCCTCGGTGACGCCGCCGGAGTTGCCGAAGATGACCCCGGCGCCGGTCT
>CAZFPV010000140.1:0-5701 GCA_964521155.1 uncultured Desulfobulbus sp.
TCGGCGCCCAGGTCCAGGCCCTTGACCCGGTTTTCCACCTCGCCCCTGGCAGTCAGCATCAGCACCGGCGTGGCGATGCCCTCTTCGCGCAGCTGGCCGAGGATCGTAAAGCCGTCCCGCACCGGCAGCATGATGTCCAGGATGAGCAAGTCGTAGGGCTCGGCAAAGATCCGCTCCAGGGCCTCGTCGCCATCGCCGGCCGTTTCCACGGTGTACCGCTCCTGCCGGAGGCTGGCGGCGATCTGCTGACGCAGTTCCGGCTCGTCATCGATAATCAGTATGCGCATGTCCGCTCCTTCGTACACCCTTGTCCGCCGCAATCTGGTTGCTGCTGTCCTGCTCAACTCTTATACCCCGGCTTCATGAACAATTGATGAAATTTTACCGCAGGACAGGCTGACTGGTTCATCATTTCTTCATCATCAGTATGGTAACAAATCACAACTTCAATTTTTCTCTCCTCCGAGCATGAGGATTTATGAACCGAGACACCCTGAAATTATTGGCGATGCCCTGTGTCGTCCTGATCGGGCTAACCATCGCCATTGCCGTTGCCGATCTGGACCTGCGCCTGGCCGATTGGCTGTACACCCCAGGCGTCGGGTTTGTCCACGGTGGGCGGCAGCCGTGGGCAGCCCTGTACGCGTTTGGCGAGTGGCCTGGCCTGATACTGGCAGTCGGCGCTCTTGCGGCGTTGTTCCTGGGCCTGTTTCGGCAGGCATGGCGGCGGTATCGGCTGGCCAGCGCCTTTCTTGTACTGCTGTATCTGATTGGGCCGGGTCTCTTGGTCAATGTCACCTTGAAAGAGTATTGGGGCCGTCCGCGGCCCGCTGATATCGTCGAGTTTGGCGGCAAGCGCACCTTCAGCCAGCCTTGGCAGATGCGCACGGTGGACCGGAGGAAATCGTTTCCCAGCGGCCATGCCTCAGTGGCCTTTTACCTGGCCGCTCCCTGGTTCCTGCTGCGTTCAACAAGACAGCGGGCAGCATACGCCTGGCTTTCGGCGGGCATGGGCTACGGGCTCCTGGTGGGCGCGGCAAGAATGGCTCAGGGCGCGCATTTTCTCAGCGATATCCTTTGGAGTGGCGGTATAGTCTACCTGACCGGGCTGTTACTGGCCCTGGGTATGGGCCTTGGCGGCGAGGGGTGCTCGCGGGTGGCGAAGCAGAGCGGATTGGTTCTTGGCTCGCCGCGTCCCCTGTGGGCGGGGCGAAATAAAGCGTGGACGAGGGCTGAAATTGGGGTAGAAGGGGGGCAACGATAATCCCATACACCATGCCCAATGCTCGATCTGACCGCCTATACCGGCCTGTTCCTGGCCGCCTTTCTGGCTGCGACCATCGTGCCGATGCAGTCCGAGGCGGTGCTGGTCGGTCTGCTGCTGACCGGCGAGTATCCGCCGGCGGCTCTGCTGGCCGTGGCCAGTTGCGGCAACATCCTCGGAGCAGTGCTGAACTGGATCCTGGGATTGTTCATCGAGCGGTTCCGGCATAAACCTTGGTTTCCGGTTAGCGACCGGCGCATGGAACAGGCCCAGGCCTGGTATCACCGGTATGGCCGCTGGTCCCTGCTGCTGTGCTGGGCGCCGGTGATTGGCGATGCGCTCACCGTGGCCGCAGGGGTGATGCGGGAGCCGTTCTGGATCTTCCTCTGCATCGCCGGCAGCGCCAAACTGGCCCGCTATCTGGTGCTGGCCGGCCTGACCCTGGGCTGGTTAGCCTGAGCGGCCCCAGTCCAGTGTTCGGGACAATTGTCATAGGCAGAACAAATCGGCTGCCATCGCAGTCGCGTCCTTTTTTCGATCTGCGGCAGCCGCGTCGTACACCACCAGGATGGATAGGGCTTGATCAGCGCCCGGCGAGAAGAGGGTCATGCCTTCGGCGTGGTCAACGCCCTGGCCGAAGGGCACATCGAGTACTCTTTGCAACCCTGTCGCAAACACCATCGCTTCTTCTGCCTGGGCAGTCCCGTTCGGCCACCGAAAGATGGCAACCGGACCATCGATATCCATGGTGGGACCGGCCAGAATGAGAAGGTCGCTTCCTTGTTTGCACAGGTCGCGGATGCCGAGACCGCCAAGATGCAAGAAATGCTTTCGATACCAGCGGCCGTCCGGTCCTGTGGCCTGCAACTGCAGGATGCCGGGTTGGTCTCCCTCTTCCAGTTCCACCTCGAGAATCACGGCCCAGCCCCGCAAAACCGGTCCGCGCAGGCCAAGGAAAAGACGTCGGCCGGATACGGCCAACCCCTCAATATCAAACCCGTTGTCCTTGCCCGGGATTGCGAAAAATGCACCTAAATGCTCGTCATCCTTCAACGCCTCGATCAGGTCGCTGGTTTTGTCTGTCCCGTGCAATTGGGCCGCGGTTGCAACGGCGCCGTCCCGGTCAACCGCTTTGAGCAAAAGGTGCGTCCCTTCTTGCTGCACAACGGGGATTCGCGCCAGGAGGAATCGATTGCCGTCGCTGCTGATTTTGGCCAGTTGGTCCTGGAGCCCTTTGCTCCCCTTGTTCGGGTCGGGGTTTTTTCGTTTGAGACTGTGTGAACCCACCAGCCAGAGATACCCATCTTCATACGCCAGGCCTTCAATGTCAGCCTCTTCCGGTGGAGAGGCGGCCTCGGTTGGAAGGCAAAGATAGTCGCTCAAGAGAAATCGGGCATGATTCCCATAGCAAATGACGCCCTCTCCGGCAGTTCCCGCCATCAAGGAGAGCCGTTCCAGGCAGACGGTCTCATCGTTGGCAAGCCAGAGGGTGTCGCCGATCTGCAGCACGGCTGACAATCCGTCCCGGAGTTCCTTGCCCTTGCCCAGGCTGTTGTATGCGGCAGAAAACTCAAGCAGGATGGTTTGTGCTGCAGTCATGGCCATTGCCGCTCTTTGCTATTTTACCTTGGCATCTTTTACTTCGATCGAATTTGCCGTCATCCGGTACTCCGCGGTCACCCTGGCGCCCACCTTCAATTCGCCGCTCACCTTGGTGGCCGCGTCCCGGGCAACTTCCCATTTCTCGTTGCCCTTCTCGATAACGAGAACGTCGCCTTTGATTTCCAGAATCGGTCCGGTGACCTGATAGGTTTTCGGCCCAGCGGCCCAGGTTGCAGTGGCCGACAGCATCAGCAGAACGATCAACAACCATGTCTTTCTCATGGATTCAATCCCCCTTGTTATTAAGTAACTTTCTGTGAATACACCATGGGTTATGGTGCATCCGACGACCCGAAGCTTGTGATCGATCAAAGCGCGGAACCTCAGTGTTCCGGGGTGCATCCGCCCTGTTTGAAAGGACCGCCCGCCTGGGTTATCTTCATTCTGCTTTCCAGGATCATGCCGCGGAGACCGTCACGGTACTCGTAGACCCGCACCGTGCAGTCTTTCATGACAAAGGCGATGTTTTTTGCCGTATCGCCGCTCTTGTCCTGGCTCACGCTTACCGAAAGCACCTGCCGGGCGCCATCTGGCGCATCATAGTCGGCCGCGACAATCCCGCCGGTGGCCCGGGAAACCTTGCGTCCCAGATAATTGGTTTCAAAAAAGAAATACCACAGACTCGCCAGCGTGCCGAAGATGATGAAGGCGATGATGACCTTGGCTTTCAGGCTGAGTGCGGTGAACAGCTGCAGCATGGGCATGGAGCGTTCCCCCTTGGTTCCTCACTGGTGTCTGCCCGCGTATTCGGGCTCCTTGAGCAAGTCCGCATTCCGAGAATGCGGATTCTTCTCAATGATAGCCATTGGAAGTGCCGTTGTCTCCACCTTTTCGTTGTGCTCGCTTGAGCGTGGGTTTGCGCAAGGTCGGTGGCTTGCCTGGTCCAGGGACAGTGAGGAAGACTTTTTTCCTGCGGTCCATGGGCGGGCATGACGTCATTGTTCAAGATACCCTTACGGACTCTTTCTGTTGTCCGACCTGGCCGCATCCTCCGGCTTGGTCGCGGCAGCCTCCGTCGCCCTGGCCCTGACCAGGGTGGCGCGGGTGGCGCTCTGGATCTCCTCCACCTGCCAGCCATCCACCCGGAACAGCTCATCGCGGCCCGAAACCTTGAGGATGTATGCGGTCTCGGCCGGGGACGGTTGTTCTCCCGTCCCCGCCGGTTTTGCTTCCCGGGCAAAGAGGTAGTCGATGGACCGGCCGTCTGTCAGTTCCACCGTAAAGTGCAGCACCGGCTTGTCCAAGCCGTCTTCGGGCCGCGCCTCCCGGCTCAGCACAGCGACGATCCGCAAGTCCGCGATGGCCTTGATCAGGGACTCCACCCGTTCCTTGACCGCCTCTTCGCCTTCTCGCAGATCAGCGGGTTGGATGGTTTCACCCTGACGAAGGAGGCGCAGGTCGGGGAGTTTGACAGCCTTGATTTGGCTGGCCTCAAGCCGGAGGAGGCCGGTGTCGATCCAGCTGTCCGTGTCCAGATCCAGCTGGCTTGACTCGAGGGCCAGCGCCTGGATATGGCTGTCGCCGTCCACTCGCAGGTAGACCTTGCGCAGCCCCGGCGAGGAACCAAAATAGATCCGGCCCAGATCCTTGCCGCCCGTACGCAGGGTCAACCGCCGCTCGAAGCGGTCGGCCGCGACCTTGAAGCGGCTGGCAGCCTCGGCGGTGGTGGCCTCGGGCCATCCGCGCCGGGCGTTGGTCAATTGAATGAGCAGTTCTTGGATACGGGCCGAATCGGCCGCAACATTGCCCAAACCGGGCAGCACCCAGCGATCCCCCTCCTTGTTCAGCGCCAGCTTCCTGCCTTCAGCATCCTCAAGGAGCAGTTCACGCACGTCCGCGGCCGGGATGGTGAGCAGTGGGCCGGTGTTGTTTTGCGCTTCCATGGGTTGCTGGCCCAGATGGGTCAGGACGGCGAGCCCCAGTTGGACCATGAGCAGCACGACGCAGACGACGATCAGTTTTTTCATGTTCAGCCCCTCCCCCCAACGAGCAGCCGTTCTCGCCGCCGCGCCCTGCTCTGGACGGCGCGGTGCAGACCCCAGACTACCAGCAGGCCGATGGCGGCCAGGGCGTAGTTGCCGTATTCCCACAACTCCCGTACCTCTTTACTCATGGGAAGCAGGGTGCGGGCGAAATGGCCGCGGCCACGGATGGAGAGCAGGTCGCGGTCCTCAAGTGACCAGTCGATGCAGTTGGCCACCAGCTGCAGCGGGCTGAGATAGCGCGAGCCGCTGGCGCCCGAGGCCAGTTCCAGACTGGCGTCGGCAAGGAAGGTGTTGGAGGCGAGCAGGATGATCCGGGCCGAGTCGGGCGAACGCGCAAGCACCTTGCCGATTACCTCCGGCTCGGGCACTGTCGCCGGGCTGGCGTCATCGGGATCGGCCGCCTTGCCATCCCTGGCCTGTTGCTCCTTCTCCGCCTGTTTCCGTCGGGCCTCTTCGATCAGCGGCGAGGGCTTACCCTTGAAGGCCGAATCAAAGGCGCCCTCGACCAGCACCGCCAGCAGCCTGCTGCCGGTCTCCTTGCCTTGGGCAAACCCGGTCTGGCCGTAGCGGTTAAAGTCGGGCTGGATCTCATACGACTCCGAGAGCCAGGAATCCTGCGAGCTTTCCAGCAACCGCACCACCTGCCGCCCCTTGTTTTTATCCTCATCGACCAGGATCGGCGAGGCCCAGGTCATGGACAGCTGGTCGATGCCCGTGAGCAGGCCTGAGCCGCGGTTCATGCCGCCTGCACGGATGTCCACGAAGTAGGGGTAGTTGAGCAGGTGGGTTT
>CAZFPV010000141.1:0-5685 GCA_964521155.1 uncultured Desulfobulbus sp.
CACCACCTCGTTGGGCGAGGCGATCACCGGCTGACGCACCGGCTGGATGCGAACCGGCATGTTCGGATGAGACCCCTGGAACTCCCAGCGCTCTAGGAAGTGGAGATCCGGGATAATGTAGTCGGCGTACATCGAGGTCGGGCCAATGACGATATCGCTGGCGATGTACAGTGGCAGCTTCTCCAGATCAAGCAGGGCGGCAATCTGGGTGTGGCCGGCCGGCAGAGAGTAGGTCGGCGCGCCCATGTAGGAGAACGCCACCTTGGCCTGGTAGGGGTAACCGTCGGCGATGGAGGGCAGAATCTCCTCGTAGACGTCCGAGCTGATAGGCCACCAGTTGCGCTTGGCCGGATAGGACTCCTTGCCGGTGAACAGGGTGGACTCCTCGTACTTGATGTCGTGGCGGATGATCGAGGTGCCGAAAGTTTTCAGGCCCTTGGGGCCGATCTTCTTGAAATTGAAAGGCTGCTTGTCGGTGCTGCTGCTCGTTCCGTCAACATTGAAGGTCGAGGCCGCGATCATGCCGCCCTTCCAGTCGAAGTTGCCGATCAGCAGGTTAAGATTCATGAAGCTGGCAATGTTGTAGAAGCCGTTGGTGTGCTGGGCCGGACCGCGATGGACATCAACGCAGGCCTTCTTGCCGTGACTGGTGAATTCCTTAGCCACCGCCTCGATGGTGGCGGCGTCCGTGCCGCAGAGGGCGGCGTACTCGGCGATGGTCTTTTCTCTGGCGGCCTCCAGCATGATCTGCAGACTGCTCTTGACGCCGATATCCTTGCCTTCGCCGTCCTTGAGCAAGGTATCGACAAACAGCTCGCCAATCACCGCCTCTTTCTCATCGTTGGGGTCAAAGGCCACCGGCTGCCCATCCCTGATGGCCACCAGAAATTCGAAATCAAACTCCTTGCCGTCCTTGTCGGTACGTTTTTCGACCGCTTTCAGGCCGATCTCGTGGGCGCGGAGAAACTTGCCGGGCTTGCCCTCCTTGTCAAGCTTCACCAGCCAGGGGCCGTTGCTCCAGGTCAGTTCCTTGAATGCCGTGGCCGCCGCCTTGTTGCAGCAGGCCAGGAACTTGGCGTCATACTTCTTGTTCTCCAGAATCCAGCGGGTCATGCCCATGGCAAAGGCGGCATCGGTGCCCGGCAGTAACGGCACCCAACGCTGGGCCTTGGCTGCCAGCTTGGTGCAGCGCGGGTCGAGTACGGTCATGGTCAGCTTGCCGTCGGCCATCCGCTGGGTCATGCGCATGGCGCGGTTGGTGGGCCCGTAGTTGCCGTCAAAGAGGTTGGCGCCGACAAAGAGAATGTACTCGCTGTTCTCCTGGTCCGCCTGCCAGTAGAACTTCTGCCCGTCCTTGAAGCTGTTGCCCACATACTGCTCGCTCATTGCCTTGCAGGCAAAGTAGAGCGAACCCTGGCAGACGGTGGTATGCCCATGGGTATTGGCCGTGCCGAAGCTGCCAGTGAAGGCGGCGGCAAAGTTGGAACGCCCTCCTTTCTTACGGCCCCAAAAATAGACGAACTGATTGTTCTTCGGCCCGAAATCAGGATGATCCGGGTCGATCAGGGCAGTCAGACTGGCCGCATGCTTGGTTTTAAACTCGGCCACTGCTGCAGCCCGCTCCTCGGGTTTCTTCTTGCGCAGGGCGGCCACGTCCTTGCCCATCTCCTCAAAAGCCTTGCCGTCTGTCAGAGCGTAGAGATCCTTCAATCCGGTGACCTGCCGGGTCTCCTCACCAGGAACCTGGGCAAACAGGGCGCCGCCGGCCACGATCTCATCGATGGCCTGGGCAAAGGGAATGGAGACCCACCTGTTCTCGCCCCGACGGCCGGCCCGCTTCAGCACCCGGGTCACCCGGTAGGGGTCATAGGCGCCCTGATGCCCGGCCTGGCCCTTGGGACAGAGGCCGGCATCGAGCTTGACCGCCTCGCCGGGCGCGGTCTTCATCTCCAGGTGGGGGTGAAGGTTGAAGGGATTGTAGGGGTTGCCGTCAATCTTAACTGCCACGCCATCGAGAATTTTGACCTTGATGCCGCAACCGGTATTGCAGTTGAGGCAGACGGAATAGAGCGTGTTTTCTGCCTTGAGCAATTCATAGGCCTCGGCCTGGGTGAGCTCGCCGGCCTCGACCCGGGCGATAAGATCGCGGGCGAAGTCGAAGTGGGTAGCGACCACAGCGCCGCAACCGGCCAGGGCCGAGGTCTTGAGGAAATCGCGGCGCGAAACGGTGTGTGTGTTCTTATTTGCCATAGAGCACCTCCAGCTTTTCAGTTGCGACGTAATACACCCGCGGCGCTGTCCCCTTGGCCGGCTTGAGCGTCTGCACCTTGTTGGCTTTTTTCACCTGGGCGATCAGGCTCTTGGGGTCGTTCAGGTCGCCGAAGTAGCCGGAACGGCCGATACAGGTGGTGATGCACACCGGCAATTGCCCCACGGCCAGCCGATGGACGCAGAAATGGCACTTGCGGGCATTGCCGATGGGTTGATTGCTGCCGGACCGTTCCCACTTTTTGCCGTACTCGAAACTGGCCTTGGACAGGTATTTCTGCACCGTTGGCGTGCCTTCGCCGTGGAACCGGCCCTCATCCATGGTGCGGGCGTCGTAGGGGCAGGCCGGCACGCAGGCGCCGCAGCCGATGCACTGACCGTAGTCGATCATGACGATCCCCGCGTTCAGGCCCTTGGTCTCTTTCCAGGTGGCGCCCCCCTTGCCCTTCACCGGGCAGGCTGCAACACAGGGCGGTTTGTCGCACTGCATGCAGGGCCGGGGAAGAAAAGTGCGCGAGACCTTGGGATACTTGCCCTGTTCGTATTCATGCACCGGCCGGTAGTACATGCCGGGCGGCAGTTTGTTTTCCGAGACGCAGCCAACGGTGCAGGCATGGCAACCAACGCATTTGCGCAGGTCTATCAGCATGGCCCACCGACGGTCCTTGTCGGGCTTTTGCAGCGCCCGTTCCAGATCCCTCTGCATCACTACCAGGATGTCTTCGTTGTCCATTCCCTACCTCCTCGTGGTTCGATGGGCTTACTGCCGGTGACAGCGCTCGCAGTTTTCCTTGACGGTGAACGCTGTCTTGCCGTCGTGACAAGCGCCACAGGATGTACCCTGCTCCATCAGCTTCATGGTGACCGCTTTGTGCTGTTTGCTGTTGGTGTAGAGTTTCGGGTGGCACGCGCCGCACTTCAACCCAGCATCCTGCACATGCATCGCATGGCTGAAGGCCGTGTCGCCGCCCTTGTTTTTCATGACGATGTCGCCGCCGCCGACCGCAGCCAGGGCGACGCTGCCGCACATCAGGATACCTACTGCCGCAAGAGCCACTCGCATGGTCACCTCCCTGGAAAGAGTTAATGGGATGGCATAACAATATCCGGATAGACGGATATAATCAAGCCGACATTGAGAGACGTTGACGTTCTTTTACGGGTGTTGTAAAGCTCCCGCCATGAACAACACCGCCGAACTCTTCAAATCACTCGCCGACGAGACCAGGCTCCGCCTGCTGGTGCTGCTCCACACCGGCGCCGAACGCTGCGTCTGCGACCTGATGCACGCCCTCGACATGCCCCAGTCTACGGTCTCCCGCCACCTCGCCTACCTCAAACGCCACGGTTGGCTGCAGGACCGGCGCGGCGGGGTGTGGATGTACTATTCCCTCCACCGCGATATGAGCGCCCTGCTCCGAGCCCAACTGCTCCTCCTGGTGAACAGCCTGGCGGACAGCCCCGTTTGCCGGGCAGACAAGAATCGCCTGGAGGCCTACCTTTGCACCAAGGACCCGGCCACCTGCGTATAAGACATCCGCGCTCCCGCATTTTTTCCTTGCCAAAATCAATTGGTTGTTTTACCAAGTAACCCATGAACAGACGACACCCCACGGCAAAGGAACGGGCCCTCATCGAGGCCAAGGCCAACGTGCTCAAGGCCCTCGGCCACCCGACACGCCTGTGGATGGCGGAGCAGCTGGCCGACGGGGAAAAATGCGTCTGCGAGCTGGCCGAGTTCATCGACGCCGACTTCTCCACCATATCCAAGCACCTGTCTGTGCTCAAACAGGCCGGGGTGGTCGCGGACGAAAAACGGGGCAAGCAGGTCTATTACCGCTTGCGGGTGCCCTGCCTGCTCAAGTACCTACCCTGCGTCGAGGCAGTGATCAAGGCCAGCGCCCTGGAACAGGCCGAACTGTTGCCCTGATCGCTCTTTTTTTCACCTTCATATGGCTATTTAGCCAAATAAACACGGATACCGCCATGCACTGGAAAGCCGAATGGAAATACCTCCTGCTGATCATCGGGGTCTTCCTCACCTGTTTTTACCTGCCTGTGGGCACGCTCCGCTTTGACCACGCCATCCTCGAGGCCTTTCACTTGGTCAAGTGGTATGCCCGCGAGCACGTGCTTCTCTGTCTGATTCCGGCTTTTTTTATCGCGGGCGCCATCGGCGTCTTTGTCAGCCAGAACGCGGTGATGAAATATCTCGGACCAGCAGCCAACAAGGTGCTGGCCTACGGCGTGGCCTCGGTCTCGGGCACGATCCTCGCGGTCTGCTCCTGCACCATTCTGCCCCTGTTCAGCGGCATCTACAAGATGGGCGCGGGACTCGGCCCGGCCTGCGCCTTTCTCTACTCCGGCCCGGCGATCAACGTGCTGGCAATCGTGCTCACAGCCCGCATCCTCGGCCCGGAACTTGGCATTGCCCGCGGGGTGGGCGCGGTGCTGTTCAGCATCATTGTCGGCGCCCTGATGGCCCTTATTTTCCGGGATGAAGAGAAGAACAAGCTGGCCATCCAGATGGCCATGCCGGAGGAAGAGCAGAAGCGCGGCCTGTGGCAGAACGGACTCTACTTTGCCGCCATGGTCGGCATCCTGGTTTTTGCCAACTGGGGCAAGCCGCAGGAACCCACCGGCCTCTGGGCGGTTCTGTATTCCGCCAAATGGATGCTCACCGCCGGCTTTGCCGCTGCTCTCGGCCTGATGTTGACCCTGTGGTTCGGGATGCACGCCTGGCAGGTCGGTCTCATCGCCGTTGTGACGGCCGGGATGGCAATGCTTTTTCCGGGTCAGCCGGTGGTCGCCTTCACCGCCGGCTTTGTCGGCCTCTCTTTCTTTACCAGCACCGACAAAGGCGAACTGGGCGACTGGTTTTCCACCTCCTGGGGCTTTGCCAAACAGATCCTGCCGCTGCTGCTGTTCGGTGTGCTCGTCGCCGGCGCCCTGCTCGGCCGGGTCGGCCAGGAGGGCCTTATCCCCTCAGAATGGATTGCCCGGGCCGTGGGCGGCAACTCCTTTGCCGCCAACTTCTTCGCCTCATTTGCCGGCGCATTCATGTACTTCGCCACCCTCACCGAGGTGCCCATTGTCCAGGGGCTCATCGGCAGCGGCATGGGCAAGGGGCCGGCGCTGGCGCTGCTCCTGGCCGGTCCGGCCCTGAGCCTGCCCAACATGCTGGTCATCAACAGCGTGCTCGGGCCCAAGAAGACCATCACCTTTGTCAGCCTGGTGGTGGTCATGGCCACGGCCAGCGGCATGCTGTTCGGGACCTTTGTGTAATCACCCCTCATCCCAATCCCAAACCACAGAAGGAGCGACCCTTGAAAATTCAAATTCTCGGACCCGGATGCGCCAAATGCACCCGCCTGATGGAGACAGCCGAGGCCGCAGCCAAGGAACTCGGGGTGGACT
>CAZFPV010000142.1:0-5670 GCA_964521155.1 uncultured Desulfobulbus sp.
GGCGTCTGCACCTCGTCTCCGGTGATGGGGATGGGACTTGGGGCCACGGGCTGACGACCGTTGTTGAGCAGCGGGTGGCAGGCCCGGCCGCCGTGCCAGATCTGCAGGAAGATGCGGCCTCCGGCCCTGTGCACCGCTTCGGTGGTCAGCCGCCAGCCGTCGACCTGGGCCTGGCTGTGGATACCCGGCTCCCGCCAGAAGGCGGAGTTGCCCTCCATGGCCATGGTGGCCTCGGCGATGAGCAGGCCGGCCCCGGCTCGCTGGGCATAGTATTCGGCCATGAGCGGCGTGGGAATGTGGTCGTGTTCGGTGCGGCAGCGGGTGAGCGGCGCCATGACCAGACGGTTGGGCAGGGTGAGTGCCCCGACCTGAAGCGGTTGAAAGAGATGGTCCAATGGGTGCATTGCAGAACCTCCTGGGGATTGAAAAAGTCCGTGCCTGGCCGGTATGAAATGAGCCGTTGGCGTCCCGGTTCATTTGGGGAAACGCACCAATCAAGGCAAGAAGAGCAAGGTGGCCGGTCTGTAGAAAAGTAATCAGGCCTGCTCTTCCGGGGAAGTTATTTTTTCGCGGGAATGGAGCGGGATGTCAGGCAGAGGGCGGCAGGAAACTCGCGAGACGGGAGCGCAAGGCTTCGTTGCCTTGGCCGGTTTCGGCCGAGAAGATGATCCGCTCGGCCGGGGTGATGGTCAGGCCGGCGTCAAGCAGGGCCGCGTTTTTGGCTTGGGCGTTGCGGCTGAGTTTGTCGGCCTTGGTGTAGACCGGCAGAAACGACCTGTCAAGATGGCGGAGCCAGTCGATCAGTTCCCGGTCAAGAGCCTTGAGTTCATGGCGCAGATCGATGATCACCACCACGCAGGAAAGCGTTGGCCTGGTCTCGACGTAGTCGCTGATCAGCCCCTGCCAGAAGCGCTGGGTCTCCCGGGAAACCCGGGCATAGCCGTACCCCGGCAAATCCACCAGGTAGAGGGCCTCGTCAACGAGAAAGTAGTTGAGACTCTGGGTCTTGCCGGGTTTGGAGCTGGTTTTGACCAGACTGGTCCGGTTGACCAGCCGGTTGATGAGGCTCGACTTGCCCACATTGGACCGGCCGGCAAAGGCGATGTCCGGGTAGATCGGCGGCGGCAGCTGCCGGATGGCATGGGCGGACAGGAGAAATTCTACTTTACCGAAATCCATTGCTGGGTCCGCCCTTGTCTTCTTGCCAGCCGCTGGTCAGATGACCTTGTTGAGCGAATACTCGATGATCCCTTCGGCCCCGCTCTTCTTCAGCCTGGGCACCAGATCGCGGACCTGGTGTTCCGAGATCACCGTTTCCACCGAGAACCACTCCTGTTTGTACAGTTGCGCCACGGTCGGAGCGTTGAGGCTCGGCAGCATGGAGATGACAAAATCCAGTTTCTCCGTGGGCACGTTCATCTTCAGACCGACGATGCGGTCGGCCCGCAGTGCGCCCTGGAGCATCATGGCGATGTTCTCGATCTTCTCGCGCTTCCATGGATCGGCCAGGGCTGCCTTGCTGGCTATCAGCTGGGTGTTGGACTGCATCAGCTCGTGAATCACGCGCAGGCCGTGGGCCCGGATGGTGGATTCGGTCTCCGTGACCTCAACAATGGCGTCGGCCAGGCCAGAGACTGCTTTGGCCTCGGTGGCGCCCCAGGAGAAAGTGATCTCCACCTTAATGCCCCGCTGCTCGAAGAAGCGGCGGGTGACGTTGACCAACTCGGTGGCGATGCGCTTGCCGTCCAACTGCTCGATACGGGTGATGCTGGAGTCCCCGGGCACGGCAATCACCCAGCGGGTGGGCTTCTTGCTCACCTTGGAGTAGACCAGGTCGGCCACAACCTCGACATCGGACTCGTTTTCCAGGGTCCAGTCCTTACCGGTGATGCCGGCATCCAGCATGCCCCCTTCGATGTAGCGCGACATCTCCTGCGGCCGGCAGATCGAGCAGGACAGTTCGGGATCGTCTACCTCGGGGAAATAGTTGCGCGAGGCCAGTTTGATCCGCCATCCCGATTTCTCGAACAGGGCAATGGTGGCGTTCTCCAGGCTGCCCTTGGGTATCCCCAGTTTCAATTGATTCATTCCGTCTACCTGTTGGTTATACGATGCGTTGGGTGCGTTGACTTATTTCTTTCCATAGACTGCGGCCGGGTCGAACACCTTTTCCGGCTCGTGGATCACCAGTTGTTCGCCCTCGACCCGGCGGTAAAAACAGCTGCGATAGCCTGTGTGGCACGCCGCGCCGCCCAGTTGTTCCACTCGATACACTACCGTGTCCTGGTCGCAATCCACAAAAATATCCTTGATGAGCTGCACATGCCCCGAGGTTTCGCCCTTCAGCCACAGGCTGTTGCGCGAACGGCTCCAATAATGGGCCTTGCCGGTCGCCAAGGTCTGTTCCCAGGCCTGGCGGTTGATATAGGCGAGCATCAGCACCTCGCCGGAGGCGGCATCCTGGACAATGGCCGGCACCAGGCCGTCCGCGCTTTTGTGAAAGGCAAGTTCGATCATGGAAACTGGAAAGGGTGGCATTTGAAAGGAGATGCGGCCAAACGATGCAAAAGCGGCTAGCTTAACACGCTGCATGACCTTGGTGACCAGCAATTCGGCCATCGGCGACTCGGGGTCTGCACTTTTATGCACTCTGTTCGGCTTTGTCAAGTCTTCCTTCCGTCAGCACCTTGTCAAAGCATGGCCTGTTTCTTATAGTGGCCCGCACTGACAATCAACACTCTGCCAAGGATACCCGCCATGAACCCTGTCCAGTTGCTCGATACTGTTTCCGTCAGCTATACCGCTGCCCTGCCCACGGGTGAAATCATTGAACGCGTGCCAGAGGACAAGCCGATCATGCTGGTCATCGGCAGCGGCGTCATTCTCAAGGCAGTCGAGGTCTCGCTGCTCGGCATGACGCCGGGTCAGAGCCGCACCGTGGACATCCTGCCCGAAGACGCCTACGGTCCCTACCACCGCTCCCTGGTGCACGAAATTCCCCGGACTTCCTTTGCCGGCCGCATCGATCCCAAGCCCGGCATGGTCCTGGCGCTCTCCATTGAACGTGACGGCCAGCCGCAGCAGGTGCCCGCCACCGTGCTTGCCGCCGGCAGCGACACCGTGACCGTGGATTACAACCATCCCCTGGCCGGCAAAACTATTACCTATACGGTCAAAGTGCACGCCATCGGTCACTGACAGGTCTTCCGGCCCCTTCTCCGGAGTTTGATTCGTTGAGGTGGGCAGGCACCCGGCGCAGGTCTGCCCATTCCTCTCGCCAGCCCCCCATCCCTGAATTCCCTCGCAGTCCGCTGTTTCGCCTTTATTGCGGTGAAAAATAAATCTGTACAATCATCGTCTGATACGTACAATGGTACCAGGATGTTGTACGGAAAAAAGCCCTGCGAAGCACTGCGGCAGAACCGATCCGAATCCAGAGGCCATGATGGCCAGTCGCCATTTTCAGTGGGAGAAACGTGTGTATGTCTATCGAAGATGATGAGATCCTGCAGGGATTTATAGAGGAATCGCTCGAGCACCTGGCCGATATCGAAAACGATCTTCTCGCCATCGAGGAAGGCGGGGCCGACATCGACGTTGAACTGGTGAACAAGGTGTTCCGCGCCGCCCATTCAATCAAGGGCGGGGCCGGATTCATGGGGCTCACCGTGATTCAGGATCTGGCCCATGCCGCCGAGAACGTCCTGGGGCAGATCCGCGGCAGCAAGCTGATCCCCAAGCCCGATATTATCAATGTACTGCTGCTGGCGGCCGACGAGTTGCAGCATCTGATCGAGGATGTGGCCAACAGCAACAGTGCCGACATTTCCAGCCACACTGCCGCGCTCAACGCCATCTTTGAAGGCGGTGAGGCCCCGGCAGTCGCGCCCAGGCAGGAGCGGGCCGCCAAGCCGGCCGCACCTGTGGTCGTAGAGGTCGCGAAAGAGCCTGAGCCTGAACCTGAGTTTGAACCCGAGGAGGAACAGGCCGAGCTTCCGGTCGAGGAGGCTGAATCCGACGGTGTCGACGAACCAGAGCACGATGATTCCGACGCGATGGTCCAGGAGATGGCCGGGGCCTCGCGGACGCGTCGGGGCGCCGCCGCGCCGCAGAAAACTGACACCACCATCCGGGTGACGGTAAGCCTGCTCGACCAGTTGATGAACCTGGCCGGCGAACTGGTGCTGTCCCGCAACCAACTGCTGCAGACTATCACCTCCGGCGACGTGCGCAACGCCGAGGCCGTGGGCCAGCGCATCGATCTGGTGACCTCGGAGCTGCAGGAGGCGATCATGCTTACCCGCATGCAGCCCATCGGCAACGTCTTCAACAAGTTTCCCCGCGTGGTCCGCGACCTGTCAAAAAAACTGGGCAAGCAGATCGACCTGACCATCGTCGGCAAGGATGTCGAGCTGGACAAGACCATCATCGAGTCCATCAACGATCCCCTGACCCACCTGATCCGCAACTCGGTGGACCACGGCATCGAGTCGCCCGAAGACCGGCTCAAGAAAGGCAAGGACGTCCGCGGCCTGATCGTGCTCAAGGCCTACCACGCCGCCGGTCAGGTAGTGATCGAGATCAGCGATGACGGCAAGGGCCTGGACGGCGACATGCTGGCAGAGGCCGCGGTCAAGAAGGGGCTGATCACCGCTGACCAGGCCAAGGTGATGTCGGAGAAGGAGCGGATCAACCTGATCCTTCTGCCCGGTTTTTCCACCGCCAAAAAGGTCACCGACGTCTCCGGCCGGGGCGTGGGCATGGATGTGGTCAAAACCAACCTCGACCAGCTGGGCGGCTCCATCGAGATCGATTCCGAGGTCGGCAAAGGGGCCACCATCAGCATCAAGCTGCCGCTGACCCTGGCTATTATCCCCTGCCAGATCGTCATGACCGGCGGCGAGCGCTACGCCATTCCCCAGGTCAACCTGGAAGAGCTGTTGCGCATCCCGGCCGCCAAGGTCAAGGAGCGGGTGGAGCGGGTCGGCGACGCCGAAGTGGTCCGCCTGCGCGGTAACCTGCTGCCGCTGATCCGCATGTCCAAGGTCTTTGACATCGACCCCACCTATTACGATCCGCTGGCCGATGAGACCAGAGAGGACCGGCGGCAGAACGTTGCTGACCCGCGTTCCAGGAGGACGCCGCTGTTCCGGGAGGAAAGGACTGTTGCCGAAACTCCCCGCGACACCTCTGGGGATGTCCAGCGGCGGCAGGGCGAGCGCCGGCAGAGCCCGGCCAGCGCCCTGAACATCGTGGTCGTTTCCACGGGAGCCATGAAATACGGCCTGATCGTCGACCGGCTGCACGACTCCGAGGAAATCGTCATCAAGCCGCTTGGCCGGCATCTGCAGCAATGCCAGGGGTATGCCGGCGCGACCATCATGGGCGACGGCCGCATCGCCCTGATCCTCGACGTCAGCAACATCGCCCGCATGGCCGGCCTGACCTCGCTGGACGGTTCCGAGCGGGCCGCGGAAATGGCCGAGGCAGCCAAGGAGGCCATCACCAAGACCCGCGACCGGCAGGCCCTGCTCACCTTCTCCAGTTCGCCCACCGAACAGTTCGGCGTACCGCTCAACCAAGTGGAACGGGTGGAGAAGATCAAGCACACTGACATCGAGGAGATCGGCGGCCGTCGGGTCATGCAGTATCGCGGCGGGAGCCTGCCCC
>CAZFPV010000143.1:0-5664 GCA_964521155.1 uncultured Desulfobulbus sp.
CCTGGACGCGGGCACCGGCCGGGAGGTCGCCGACCTGCTGTTTCGGCTGGTGGCGGAGCAGCGGATGACCCTGATCGTGGTCACCCACAACCAGGAACTGGCCGAGCGCTGCGGCCAGCGCCTGCTCCTGGCCGGAGGGCTGCTGCAGTGAGGCTGTGGTGGAAGCTGACCTGGCGGGACCTGATCCGCAACCCGCGTTTTGCCCTCCTGTTCGTACTCAACCTGGCGCTCGGGCTCACCGGCTTTCTCCTCATCGGCAGCTTTGCCGCCTCGCTCGACCGCCATCTGGCCGACCATCTCAAGGAGATGCTGACCGCCGACCTGGTCGTCCGCAGCGCCCGGCCCCTGAGCGAACTGGAAAGCGACCGCATCCGGGCCGCGGCCGGGGCGGGCAGCCGCCATGCCTTGCAGATCTCCTTCTACTCCATGGTCAAGGGAGGCCGCGGCGCCCGCCTGGCCCAGATCGTGGCCGTGGACGCGGCCTATCCGCTCTACGGCAAGCTGCACCACGTCGGCACGGCCGACCACCGGCAGGTGATCGACAGTCTGCAGCACCAGCCGGAACTGCTGATGACCCGGGAAACCGCCGAGGCCCTGGAAACCGAACCCGGCGCAACCCTGACCATCGGCCAGGCGGCGTACCGGGCGGCCCATCTCCTTGAGCGGGAACCGGCCGCCGAGTTCAGCGCCTTTGACCTGGCTCCGACCATCTACATGGGGCTGCCCCAAGTCGAATCTTCCGGCCTGATCCGCTTCGGCAGCCGGGTGCGGCACAGCCATTTCGTCCGCCTGCCCGAGGGCGTGGATGCCGGCTCCGTGGCCGCCGGGCTCACTGCCGCTCTGACCGGCGAGGGGGACAGGGACACGGGCATCCGCGTGGCCACCACCACCGACGTCAATCGCCGCCTGGGCCAGACCGTGGGGTACTTCCGCACCTTCCTCGGCCTGGCTGGCCTGGTCTCGCTGTTTCTCGCCGGCATCGCCGCCGCCTACCTGTTCCGCCAGCACCTGCACGCCCGGATGAAGGAAACGGCGATCCTGCAGAGCCTCGGCGCCAGCCGGCCCCACTGCCTGGGCCTCCACGCCGGTAAGCTCGCCCTGCTCGGAACGGCCGCCACCCTGCTGGCGGTTCTCCTCACCTGGCTGGGCCTGCCGCTCTTTGCCCTGCCCTTTCGCGGCCTCGTGCCCGGCGACCTGCAGCTGACCGTCGATCCGGCGAGCACGGCCATCGCTCTGCTGGTGGGCACGCTCGGCAGCCTGCTCTTCTGCCTGCCGGTGTACCTGCGCCTGTTCTCACTGCGGCCGCTGTACCTGCTCCAGGGAAACCTGGCGGTTGAGGCCAGCGGCGCCGGTTGGCCAGCCCTGACGCTCAGCCTGCTGCCGGCCCTGGTGCTGCTGTTTGCGCTGGCTGCGGTGGAAGGCGGTTCAGTCGTGATCGGGGCCATCTTCACCGCCGGCCTGGTCGGCCTGGTGCTTGTCTTCTCCCTCCTCGGCCTGCTCCTGCTGGCCCTCTGCCGCCGGTGGGCCGCAACGGGAGGCGTCACCGTCCGGATCGTGCTGCGCAACCTCTACCGCAACCGGCTGCCGGCCATCTCGCTGTTTGTGGCTACGGCCACGGCCATGCTCCTTGCCGACCTCATCCCCCAGGTGGAGCGCGGCCTGCTGACCGAGATCGGCGAGCCCGAGGGACTGGAGATGCCGGCCCTGTTCCTGGTCGATATCCAGGAGGAGCAGCAACAGCCGCTGACCGAGTTTTTCCGCGACTCCGGGGCGCAACTCTCGCAGCCTGCGCCCATGGTGCGGGGCCGGATCGCGCGCGTCAACGGCGAGCCCTTTGCCCGCTGGCGCAAACAGCATCCCGATGAGCCCGGTCTGTCCCGGCGCACCGAGTTTAATTTCTCCTCCCGCAAACAACTCGACGCCTCCGAAACCATTGTTCGAGGAGAACCTATGCGCGCCGAACCCTGGAACGGCGAGGGCCTGTTTGCAATTTCGATGGAGGAGCAGTTCGGCAAACGGCTGGGGGTGGGCATCGACGACCGGCTGGTCTTTGACGTCCAGGGGATCGAACTGGAGGGACGGGTGGTGAATCTGCGCAAGGTGCGGTGGAACAGCTTTCAGCCCAATTTCTTCATGCTCCTGCAGCCGGGCGTGCTCGACGAGGCGCCCAAGACCTACCTGGCCTCGGTCAGCCGGGTTGCACCCGGGGAGAAGCAGGCCCTGATCCGCAGGCTTGCCACCGCGTTCGCCAATATCTCGGTCATCGACGTCAGCCGACTGGTGGAACAACTGCGGCAGATCACCCTGCGGCTGACCGGCTCGCTGCGCTTCATGGCTGCGCTGGCCATGGCGACCGGGCTGGTGGCGGTCTTTGCCATCGCCCGCCAGGAGACCCTGCGACGCGAGCGGGAGATCAACCTGCTGCGGGTGCTGGGCGCGGGCATCGGCCGGGTGCGGACCCTGACCATGCTCGAGTTCGGCCTGGTGGGGGGGGCGGCGGCGCTCTCGGCGCTGGCGCTGTCCACCGGCGTCTCCTACGGCGTTGCCTGGCTGCTGTTTGACCGCATCTGGCGTTTCAACCTTGGCGCGGGTCTCTTGATGCTGGTCGCCGCCACCCTGGTCTCGGCGTTCACGGCCCTGGTCGCGGCCGACTCGGTGATCCGCCGCAAACCGACCGCCCTGCTCGGCTGATCTCCGCTCAGTCCTTCCCGCTCCGCTCCACCCCACAGCCGAACACCTGCGCCCGCCACCAGCGCAGGCCCTCGATCCAGCGTCCCGTGCCTTCCTCCCGATCCGCCAGCCGCACGCCCAGCAGCACCGCCAGCTGCATTCCCTGGCCGGCATGGCAGGCGCGGAAACGAAACAGCGGTTGCGGCCAGCGGCCGTTCTCCCCCCGTCGGGCCAAGGACGGCAGTACCAGCCCCTCGACCAGGACGCAGTCATCCGGGCACAGCCCGGTCGACACGGTGCGCTCGCCCAGCACCCACCAGGGCTGATACGCCAATTCGATGACCCCGTCGTGGAGGCGCAGCCGCCCCTGGGTCAACGACGGCAGACCGGCCAGGCGACCGGCGGTGAAACAGGCAAGGCCATCACCCGAAACGGGAAGGACAGGCGCTTGCCGCAGCAGACGCACCATGATCAGGTCCCGGGACAGCAGGGTGCCGAAAATGACAAACCGCAACGCCCGCGGGAAAAATCGGCAGGACAGCACCACTACGATCAGGGCCAGCAAGGGGCCAACCGGGGTATTGGCGAGGCCGAGCAGGAGCGCCACCAGCGTCTGTTTGGCGACGGTGAGCAGGGTGTCGAGCAGCGAGGAGGGCGAGAGCAGGATGAGGATATTGCAGGCCTGGCCACAGACCCAGACCAGGCAATGGATGACGGTCAGGACAATGGCAACGAGGATCGTGGCCAGGGCCGCGAATCCCGACGGCGGGGCAGCGGCGGCATCAGCTGCTACGGCCAGCGGCAGCAGGCAGCGGCCGGCAGCCTCAGCCAGCAGCCGCAGCTGGTCAAACTCGCCGCCCGCAACCAGGCTGAAGAGAAACGGCAGGGCGAGCAGGCCGCTGGCGTTCTTCTCCAGCAGGGTCTCCAGGGCATCCAGGGGAACAATGAGCAGCTTGGGGATGGCTACCTTGGAGCTGTCCTTGACGCAGAGCAGGGCCAGCACCGCGGCCAGCGGTCCCCAGAATCGCGGCGAGGCGTGCCAGGGCAGCCCGGCCCGGTCGGTTTCGGCGGCGGCAAACCAGCGGCAGGCGCTGAGCACGGTCATGCCCAACAGCGGACTGACCGCGATGCCGGTGGCAAGTGACATTTCCCGCGCCAGCCGACCACCCTGCAACGTCAACTCACGGTAGCCGGACGGGCCAGCAGCGTCTCGTGGTTTGGATTCGGCGGCGAGGGCCGGCCGCAGCCCGCAGGCCAGCACCAGCAGGATCATCGCCAGCCGCACCCGCCCCCTCCACGCCAGGGCCATGGCTCAGCCCCCCGGCCGCGCGTCCACCCAGACCTCCCGGACAACGCAGGCCTGGTCCTCCGGCCGCATCACCCGGCAGGCGAGCACTCCTTCCTGAAAAGAACCGTAGGTGGCCTGGCGGGGAATGTGCAGGACGCCGTCCTCGTCCAGCCCGACCATGACGATGACGTCGCCGCCGTTGCCCAAGGTCAGTTCACAGGGGATCTTGCGCATGGTTCCTCGTTGAAGAAATGAGCTCTCAGCTGGTTTTTCCGGCCGTTTCAGCGGTCGTGGTCGGCGGCGCGCCCTTGGCCTCGGGGATCGAGACCGCCTCCTCGATGATGGCCGGCCGGCCATTGAGCGCGTCGAGGATGCTCTGGTCGCGGTTATAGAGATCAGGCTTGAACAGGACCGCGCCCTCCTGGACATTGGCGGTCAGATACATCAGAAAGATGGGCAGGGGTTGCTTGAGGAACACGGTGGTGGTCTTGCCGGTGCTCAGGATCTGGTCAAAGCGGGCCTCGGTGGTGGTGTTGCCCGGGTCGTTGGCGATCAGCATCTTACCCAGCTGGAGCGGGTTCTGCACCCGGATGCAGCCGTGGCTGAAGGCCCGCTGATATCGATCAAACAACGATTTACTTGGCGTATCATGCAGATAGACGTGGTACGGATTGGGAAAGATCAGCTTGATCAATCCCAGCGAATTGTCCACGCCCGAATCCTGACGCAGGGTGTAGGGAAGCCGTTTGCCCAGATATTGCCGCCAGGGCACGCTTGCCGGATTGACCTCCACGCCCTCGCTGGTAAGCACGCGGATATTCTGTTTGCCGAGGTGGTCCCGTTCGGTGAGAATCTTGGGAATGGTCTCGTTCTTGACGATGTCCGGCGGCAGAGTCCAGGTCGGGTTGAGCACCATGTAGGTGATGGCCGAGCGGAAGACCGGGGTCTGGTTGTAGGGCTGGCCGACCATGACCTTGGTCCGCCAGACCAGTTCGCTGTTGTGGTAGTAATAGAGCTTGAAGCCGGCAATGTCGATGATGATGTTGGAACTGGGCATGTCGTGGATGACCCAGCGGGTCCGCTCCAGATTGACCCGGATCTGGTTGATCCGGTCCCCGACCGGGGCGTTCATGGCCTGGATCGAGGTCTTGCCGACCACTCCGTCGGGCTCCAAATGGTGCCTGGCCTGGAAGGCCTTGACCGCGGCGACCAGGCCGTCGTCATACAGGGTCGGGTCGTTGCTCTTTTTCTTGAGATCACCGGTGACGGCCAGTCGCTTGCGCATCGCCTGCACCCGGTCGTCGCGCATCCCCGGCTTGAGACTGGGCCCTGCCGGCACCGGACGCCAGCCCCCTTCGCCGGCGATCTTGCGGTAGTTGCCCAGGGCCTGTTTGAGATTGACGTAGGCCGGATGCGGCGGCGAAAACCTGTCCAGGGTCTGGCGCACGGTATTGTCCCTGATCGCGGCCAGGCAGGCGTCGTTGAGGCTGGTGCGCGAGGCGGCCTGCTCAAGGTTGTGCTTCTCCTCGACCTGGCGCGGATCGACCTTGCCGAACCGCTTGTGCTGGGCAAGCAGCATCATCGCGTCGGAGAGCAGCAGGTCGTATTCCACCAGCCGGGTCAGCGAGGATTCCTGTTCCAGTTCCTTGCCGTAGTGAGTGATGGCCTGGAGATGGTAGTCGTCCGGAATCAACCCCTCCTCGGCG
>CAZFPV010000144.1:0-3448 GCA_964521155.1 uncultured Desulfobulbus sp.
CTCGATCAGCACCGCGCCATCGTGGCCGGGCGAGTTGGGGTCGAAGATGCTGAGGATCAGCGGGATGCTGGGGACGGCGTTGAGCTGGTAGCCGCCGGAGAGCTTGTCCCGAATGGGCTCCTTGCCGGGGAAGACGAGGATGGCGCCGCACCGGTCATGGGCGAGTTTCATGAATCCCTCGGCGATCAGGGCAGGCAGCTGGCTGTCCTGGCCCCGGTGGCGGCCGGGGGTGACCGAGACGGCCTTTTCCAGCACCTTGCGCAGTTCCGGCTGGAAAATGACGATCAGGCCCAGGACGGCCACATGGCTGACGTTTTGGTAGATCCACTCAATGCCCTGCAGGTTGAGTGCATTGGCGAGTACGAACACGAGAAAGGCCATGCCTATGCCGGCCATGATCTTCCAGGTGCCGAGGCGAAGCAGGGTGCGGTTGAGAAAGAACAAACCGGCGGTGATCAGGAGGATGTCAAGGACAGCCCGCCAGGAAAAAAAATCGTATGCAAGAGCAACGGAATGCCCCATGGATCGGTTCCGGTCGAGGGTGGATGCGGCGTTTTCGGCGTGGGCCGGCCGCACTCCCGCCAGATGAGGCGGAGGTGTTCGGCGCGGTGGGCTCGCAGAATGGTAAGGATGATTATAACAGAAACCAACCGCAGTTCGAGGAGAATTTGTATTTTGGTTTTTAGGGTGATGCGGCGGGCCAAGCGGCTGCCTGCGGCGGGGCCAAAATGGGGGCGGTGCCCGTGAAGGAAAAGAGCTTGATTTTTTCGATCAATCGGGTATTCTCCGCTGTTATTGAAAGTTGAATTCCTGCCAAGGAGAATATATCATGGCCCGTCAATGTGAAATTTGTGGAAAAGGTCCCACCACCGGGAACAACGTCAGCCACGCTCATAACAAGACCCGTCGTCGCTGGCTGCCCAACCTGCAGCGCGTCCGCATGGTCACCGCCAACGGCGGCACCGCCCGGGTATGCGCCTGCACCCGCTGCATCCGTTCCGGGGCCGTGGTCAAGCCTGTCTGAACCTGTTTGCCCGATCGATTGAAGGCGAGTTGACCTGTTCATCTCGCCTTTTTTCGTGTCTTGTGATGCGTTTGCCTCAGGCAACCAACGCCAAGTGGAGTCGAAGATGAGTGAAGAGGAAATCTGTTTTCTCCCCTACGAGGAAGCCCTGCGTCTGGTCGCCGCCATTCAGGAGGAAGAAGACCTCGACGACCCCGATCACCGCGTTCTGACCGTGTACAACCACCAGGACAAGGAGATCTGCTGGTTCGATTTCGAGGAGGTGCTGCGCGACGCTGGCGTCAAGAAAAACGACGAGGCCTCCAGGGCGCAGCTGACCGAGTACATCATGCGGCACATCCCCGACTGGGCGCGGGATATCTGAGCTTCCGCATCCCGCCGTTCCCCTCACAGCACTCCATCCGGCATCTCCGCCGTCGACTCGCCGCCGAGCACATAGCCGCCGTCCATACGAATGACCGCCCCGGTCAGATAGTCGGCATCCCGCAGCAGAAAGACCACGGCTCGCGCCACCTCTTCCGGCGTGCCGGTGCGCCCGAGCAGGGTGTGACCAAGCAGCGCCTGACGCTGGCCGTCGGTCAGCAGTTCCCAGCCCCGCGTCCCCGGGCCGTGACGGCCATCGATCAAACCGAGCATCAACTCGTTCACCCGGACCGAGGGCGCGCCCTGCCTGGCCCAGGTTTCGGTGAGGGCGGCAACGCCCCGGTTGGCGGCGGCATAGCCGTCGTTGAAGAGCGGGCCGGCGGGTCCGCAACGGCCGATCACGGCCGCAATCGAACTGAGATTGACCACTGCCGCCCGTCCGCTTCGCCGTAGCAGGGGCAGGGCTTGGTCAAAGACCAGCCACTTGGCGCGCAGGGTCGTGTCCATCTCCACTTGCCACTGCTCCCGGTTGACGGCGCGGTGATAGCCGCCGTGCAGCACCGGCATGCCGCCGCGCTCGATGTTGTTGACCAGCAGGTCGAGCCCGCCGAGGCTCGTTGCCACCTTGACCATCAGATTGGCTACCGCCTCCGGGTCGCGGAGATCGGCCCGCACTATCAGGTGTCCGCCCGGCTCGAATTCCGCAGCCATGGCCGAGGCCGACTCGGGCCAGTCAAACCAGGGTAGCGCCAGACGGACGCCCAGGCCGGCTAGTTGCCGGGCGATCGCCCGGCCAATGTCCCGCGACGCCCCCAGCACCAGCGCCCGCGCACCGTCCAGATTCATCTTGTCTCCCTCTCCTGAATGGTTATAGTTGTGAAATGTTCTCGTATACATACACCATTGACCAAGGTTCGACAATGAAGCATCTCTCCCCCACGCTGTTCCTCTGCCTGACTGTGATCACCTTGCTCCTCAGCCCATCGCCGGCTGCTGCCGAAACCGGACCGGCAACCCGGCCCGCGTGCATCAGCACGGGCTGGCCCCAGGATGGCAGTGATCTCGCTCCTGATCCGAATCTGGTGTTCGGCGCCCTGGACAACGGCCTGCGCTACGTGCTCATGGTCAACCGCGAGCCCAGGAACCGGGTGGCGATGTACCTCAACGTCCAGGCTGGCTCCCTGCATGAGACCGAGGACCAGCGCGGGGTGGCGCATTTCCTTGAGCATATGCTGTTCAACGGCACCAGCCAGTATCCGCCCGGCACCCTGATCGAATATTTCCAGTCCATCGGCATGGGATTTGGCGCCGACACCAACGCCCACACTGGTTTTGACGAGACCGTCTATAACCTGCTGCTGCCCTCGGGCGAACCCGCGGTCATGGCCGAGGGGATGAAGGTGCTGGCCGATTATGCCCGCGGAGCGTTGCTGCTGGAGGCCGAGGTCGAGCGCGAGCGCGGCATTATCCTGGCCGAGAAACGCAGCCGCGACTCAGCCGAATCGCGGGTCTCCAAGCGGCAGCTGCAGTTCGATTTCGCCGGCGCCCTAGTGGCCGAGCGCGACCCCATTGGCACGGAAGAGGTGCTCAAGGCAGCAGACAGCCGTCTGCTGCGCACCTACTACGACCGCTGGTACCGGCCGGAGAACATGGTCGTGGTTGTGGTCGGGGACATGGACCGGGCCGAGGCCGAGCGGCAGATCAGGCAGTCCTTTGCCGGGCTCAAGGCCCCGGATACTGCCATCGTCTGCCCCGACCCGGGTCGGGTCAAGGAAACTGGCACGGATATCCTGCTGCTTCCCGAACCGGAACTGGGCTACACCGGCCTGACCCTGACCACGGTCTTCAACACCGAACCCCGGCGCGATTCCCTGGGCTGGCAGCAGGAGCAGTTCCGCCGTTATGTGGCCATGTCCCTGTTCAATACCCGGCTGCGGCAGCTGGAACAGGAGGCCGACAGCCCGCTGACCAAATCAAGGGCCATGGGCGGCGTCTTTCTCCAGCGTCACGGCTACGCGGCCCTTGCCGCCAGGACCGAGGCGGTCACGGCCGCCGCGGTCG
>CAZFPV010000144.1:3458-5595 GCA_964521155.1 uncultured Desulfobulbus sp.
GCCGGTGGCGGCAGGCCATGGCTCTCTTGCAGACGACCCTGGCCCAGGCCCTGCGCGATGGTTTTTCCGAGCAGGAGCTGCAGCGAGGCAGGGAGGAGATCCAGGCCCAGCTGGAAAAGGCGGTGCAGACGTCCGCCTCCCGCGACAGCCGCGAAATCGCCCAGGACATCATCCGCAAGCTCAACGACAACGAGGTGTTGCTGTCGCCGTCCCAGGACATGGCCATCTTTGGGCCGATGCTGGCGCGGATGACCGTGGCCGAGGTCAACGAGGCCCTGCAACAGCTGTGGGCAAGCCCCCGCCGGCAGGTGCAGGTGGTGGGCGTGGTCGAGCCGAGCCTCGTGGGCGGCCAGGGTGAGGAGATGGTCCGCCAGGCCTTCCTGGCCCATGCACAGCAGCCGGTGGGCCGCTGGGTCGAGGCCCGGCGGGCGCCGTTCCCCTATCTGCCTGCGCCCGAGCGTGCCGCCGAGGTGGTCGAGCGGGTCGAACACCAGGAGATCGGCGTCGCGACCACAGTCTTCCAAGGCGGAGTGCGGCTCAACTGCAAGCGCACCGATTTTCAGGCCAACCAGGTGCTGATGAGCATCCAGTTCGGCCGGGGGCGGCAGGAAGAACCGGCGGCCGGCATCGGCCTGGTTGCCGAATCGGTGCTCCGCGAAAGCGGCGTGGGCGGCTTGACCAAGGAGCAACTGGACGCGGCCCTGGCCGGGACCAACGTCAACCTGGAGTTCCGTGTCGGCGGCGAGAGCTTCTCCCTAGCCGGTTCAAGCCTTGCCGGCGAGCTGGAACTGCTCCTGCAATTGGCCCGTACCCGGCTGCGCGATCCCGCCTTCCGGCTTGAAGCCATGACCCGGGTTCGCGAGCTCCTGCAGCAGATGTACGCCCAGATGGACAGTTCGGTGGAAGGGGCAATGCAACTGGGGGGAGAGCAATTCCTCGGCGGTGGCGGCGTCGAATACGGCCTTCCCGGCTGGGATGCGCTCTCGCGGATCGAACTGGCCCAGGTCGAGGGCTGGCTGCGGCCGATCCTAGCCGGGGCGGAGCTGGAGATCAACCTGGTCGGCGACATTGATCCGCAGGAGGCTGCACGGCTGGTCGGCAGGTATTTCGGCGGCGAACAGCGGCAGCCGCTGGCCCAAGCGGAGAGCCAGGCCTTGGTTTTTCCCGCCGGGCAGGAGCGGCAGCTGACCGTGCCCAGTTCCATCGACAAGACGCTGCTTACCGTGGCCTGGCGCACCAGCGATTTCTGGGACATCGGCCGCACCCGGAGGCTCAACCTGTTGGCCGCGGTGCTTGACGACCGGTTGCGGGTCAAGATCCGGGAGGAACTGGGGGCCACCTATTCGCCGCGGGTGTTCAGCCAGCCCAGCCGCATCCGCCCGGATTTCGGCCTGCTGCAGGGCCGGCTAACCGTGGCCCCGGAACAGGCTGCGGCCCTGGCCAGGGTCATCAAGCAGACCGGCGCGAACCTGGGCGACAAGGGCGTCAGTCAGGACGAGTTGCGCCGGGCCCTGGAGCCCACCCTGACCTCGATCCGCGACGCCCGGCGAACCAACCGGTACTGGCTGGAGGCGGTGATGAACCTCTCCAGCCGCCATCCGCTGCAATTGCAGTGGCCGCTGACCATTGAAACCGATTTTGCGGCCATCAAGGCAGAGGAACTGACCGCGCTGGCAGCCCGGTACCTTCGGGCCGAGCAGGCGGCGGTGGTGACCATCAGCCCGGCGGCGAAACCGTAGCCAGAGGCTGCGGCAATCTTTTGCCGGGAGGTTTTGCGCCGCTTATCCGGCCAGCCAGACAGCCACGTTCTGGGCGCCTTTCAGGGTCTTGTCCGAGACGCCGCGAATCTGGCCCGCGCCGCCGTCGCGGCGGCGGCGTCCGATGACGATGGTGCCGCAGCGGTGCTGCCCGGCCTGACGTAATAGATCGCTGCCGACATCGATGTGCATCTGCATGGGCAGCTGGGTGATGCGGTGGCGGCCCATGCCGCTGTCCATCAGCAGCTGGGCATGGGCGTAAAAGAGGAAGTTTTCCAGATCCAGATACTGGTCGCACCACTCCTTGCCCCACTGGGCGTGAAAATCCTCGGCCCTGGCCGGCTGTTGCTTGCCAAAGACGCTGTCGGAATGGTACAGGC
>CAZFPV010000145.1:0-5573 GCA_964521155.1 uncultured Desulfobulbus sp.
GTGCTTGGCGGCGACGGTACCCTGTTGCATGTGGCTGAAAAGGCGAGCGAGTACGATCTGCCGGTCCTTGGGGTCAATCTCGGCAATCTGGGTTTTCTCACCGAGGTGGCGGCTGACGAGATGTTCGAGGCCTTTGCCACCCTGCTGGAGGATGACGAGGTCCGCATGGAGCGGCGGATCATGCTCTCCGCGGCCTATGTCAACGGAGCTACGGGCGAGAAGAGCGATTCGATCCCGGCCCTCAACGAGGTGGTGATCGTCAAGAAAAGCACCGAGGCCATGATCCGTCTGCGCTGCTGGGCGGACCGGGAATACGTGACCACCTACCGGGCCGACGGCCTGATCATGGCCACGCCCACCGGTTCCACGGCCTACAACCTGTCCGCGGGCGGACCGGTGGTGCACGCCGAACTGGAGGCCATTGTGCTCACGCCCATCTGCCCCTTCATGCTTGAATCTCGGCCGGTGCTGCTGGGATCACATACCTTTATCACCACCCAGTTGCTGGCCCCGGCCGGCCAGGTCAAGGTGATTGTCGACGGCGAGTTGCAGTGGAACATCACCGAGAACGACTACCTGCTGGTGCGCAAGTCGGCCAAGCCGCTGTTGATCGTCAGCTCACCCTGGAAAAGTTACTTCAACATCCTCCGCACCAAGCTCAACTGGGGCGGCGATCCCATCGACATCCCCCTGCCGGCCAAGGTCTGCCGCCACTGCTGACACCGCCGGGGCGGTTCTCGTTCCGGTTCCAGCCTCCCAGCCTACCGCCGGGGCGGCATTTACTTCTTGCGCCGCTGCAGGTTGTATTTCTTCATTTTGTACTGCAGCAGGCTCTTGGTGATCCCCAGCTGTTCCGCGGCCCGGGCCTGGACAAAGCCGGTGTCATCCAAGGCCTTGCGCACCAGTTTCTCCTCAATGCCGTTGAGCACCTCTGCCAGGCTGAGATGTTCGGGGATGAACTGGCTCAGCTCCAACCCGGAGCTCCATTCATGCGCGTTGGCCAGTTCGCTCGAGTCGGGCTGCACGTCCTCGGGTTCGATGCGGTCGCTGTTGCAGAGGATGGCGGCCCGCTCGATGGTGTTTTCCAACTCGCGCACGTTGCCCTCCCAGGGCAGGCTGACCAGAAGCCGCAGGGCCTCGGGCGAGATGTCCAGCGCTCGGCCCAGGCTGGCGCTGTTCTTTTCAAGGAAGTGGTTCACCAGCGCCGGGATGTCGTCCACCCGCTCGCGCAATGGCGCCAGGTGGATGTGGATGACGTTGAGCCGGTAATAGAGGTCCTCGCGAAAGCGGCCCTTCTCGACCTCGTCTTTGAGATCTTTGTTGGTGGCCGCCAGGATGCGCACATCCACGTGTTGGGTGAGGTTGCCGCCGACCCGCTCAAAGCTCTTCTCCTGCAATACTCGCAGCAGCTTGGCCTGCAACTGGGGCGGCATCTCGCCAATCTCGTCGAGGAACAGGGTGCCGGTGTCGGCCAACTCGAAGCGGCCCTTGCGCATGGCCACCGCATCGGTGAAGGAGCCCTTCTCGTGGCCAAACAGCTCGCTCTCCAGCAGGTGCTCGGACAGGGCGGCGCAGTTGACTGAGATGAAGGGCGCTTCCTTTCTCGGGCTGTGGCTGTGGATTGCCCGGGCCACCAGTTCCTTGCCCGTGCCCGACTCGCCGGTGATCAGCACCGAGCTGGGCGTGGGTGCGACCTTTTCGATCAGCTGGTACACCGCCCGCATGGAGGGGCTCTTGCCGATCATGCCGCCGAAACCGGAGCGGGGGGTGGCCTCGTCCCGCAGCCGGCGGATCTCGCGGATCAGACCATAGTGCTCAAGCGCCTTGTGCACGCTCGCCAGCAGCTGCTCATTGGAAAAGGGCTTGGCCAGGTAGGTGAAGGCGCCCAGGCGCATGGCTTCGACCGCCTTCTCGACCTCGGCGTAGGCAGTGATGAGGATGACCGGCAGTTCCTTGTTGTACTCCTTTATCTTGGCGAGCAAACCGATGCCGTCCATGCCCGGCATCTTCATGTCGGAGAGCACCAGGTCCAGATCCGTGCTGTAAACCACGGGCAGGGCGGCCAGGCCGCTGTTGGCGGTGAAGACCTCGTATCCTTCATCCTTCAGGATCTCGGATAACACGATCTGATAGTTGGGCTCGTCATCGACAATAAGTATGGTATGCATGGCAATTACAGGGCAGAGGGTTCATCGGGCGCGGGCGGCCAGGCGCGCGTTCAGGTCGTCGAGGATGGAGTCGGGCGGGCAGAAGCCGGGGTCAGCGCCAGCCAGTTGGTGCACGGGCCGGGTCGCGCCGTGAAAATCGCTGCCGCCGGTGGCGATCAGGTCAAGCTCGGCGGCCAGGCTTTTCAGCCGTTTTTTCATCTTGCGGCTGTGGGTCGGATAGTGGAGCTCAATGCCGTCCAGTCCGCGCAGCGCCAGCTCCCGGATCACCTGCGGCTGGGCCCGCATCTCCGGATCGATCTGGCCGGGATGGGCCAGTACCGCCAGCCCGCCGGCGCGGTGGATCATGTCGATGGTTTCGGCGGCCGAGTAGCTGAACCGTCCCTCCCAGGCCGGTTTGTGCCGGCCGAGATAGAGGCGGAAGGCGGCCTCGAAGCTGTCGACCACGCCCTTGGCCATGAGCAGCCGGGCAATGTGGGGCCGGCCGGTCTGGCCGCAGCAGGAGATCTCACGCACCTCTTCCGCGCTGATGTCAACCCCAAGCGCCTGCAGTTTTTCCAGGATGAGAGTGTTGCGGCGTTCGCGGCCATGCTGCAGGGGCGCTAGCCACTCGTGCAGTTCGGGGTTGTCCGGGTCAATGCCGTACCCCAGGATGTGCAGGGTGTACTGGCGCAGGGTGGTGCTGATCTCGACCCCGGTGATCACGGCGATGCCGGCCTCCTGTCCCAGCCGGCACACCTCGTGCACCCCCTCCACCGTGTCGTGGTCGGTGAGTGCGATGCCCGTCAGTCCGTGGCGCACCGCCAACTCGATCAGCTCGGCCGGCGTTTCGCTGCCGTCGGAAAAGATGGAGTGGGTATGCAGATCAACGCACATGGCAACAGGCAGGCTGGGGGATAGGGGGCGGACTCGGCGGCTTCTGGCCGCATCGGGGCTCCAGTCAATGTACTCATGGGGCAGGGGTTGTGCAATACGCAAATGAAATCGGCTGGAAAGCCACGCTTGCCAACGGCTCGGCCTGATCTTATGGTGTCGCCAATGCCACAACCCAAGGAGACCCCATGCCAGGACGACAACAGCGGATCGACGAATATCGGATTGAAGCGGAACCCTACTACCTGTCCACCGGCGAGGAACTAGCCATTGCTGAGGCCGCCTACCGCGAGGGCGCGCCGCTGTTGCTCAAAGGCCCGACCGGCTGCGGCAAGACCCGGTTCATGCAGTACCTGGCCTGGCGGCTCCAGCGTCCCCTGGTGACTGTCAGCTGCCACGACGACCTCTCCACCAGCGACCTGGTTGGTCGCTACCTGATCCGTTCGGGCGAGGCGGTCTGGACCGACGGCCCGCTGACCATGGCCGTGCGGGCCGGGGCCATCTGCTATCTTGACGAGATCGTTGAGGCGCGCAAGGATACCACCGTGGTCATCCACCCCCTGGCCGACGACCGGAGGCAACTGCCCATCGAGAAACGCGGCGAACTGCTCACCGCACCGTCCGAGTTCATGCTCGCGGTCTCCTATAATCCCGGCTACCAGAGCGTGCTCAAGGATCTCAAGGCCTCAACCCGACAGCGCTTCATTGCGCTTTCCTTTGATTACCCGGACCCGGAGCGGGAGGTCGAGATCGTCCACCGCGAGGGCGGGTTGGACCGGGACCAGGCCCGTCTGCTGGTCAAGCTGGCCGGCATGACCCGGGCGCTCAAGGACTCAGGCCTGGCCGAGGGCGCCTCCACCCGACTGCTCATCCAGACCGGCAAACTGATGGGGCGCGGCATCCCGGTCAAGACCGCCTGCCGCGCCGCTATCACCGAGGCGCTCACCGACGACCGTGAACTGCTCGCGGCCCTGGACGAGATGGTCAGTTCCCTGTTCTGAACCAGGCCATGGAACTGGAGATCCTCAAGGAGAAGTTCTACCGCCTGGTCGCCCCCAGTCTGCCCAACGAATGGGATGTGGAAGAGGCCCTGGCAGCCCTGACGCTAGACGATCCGCGGCAGATAGATGATATTTTCGCCCAGATTCCGGCCATCTGGCCGGTCTCCCATTCCCTCTGCTTCTCCTATCTGTCCGCGGCCGGGCCGGCGCTCAGCTGTCTGGCTGCCGAGGAACTATCGCTCTGGGTCCATGGACTGCTCGATTGCTACGAGACCAGGGGGCTGCGCGGGGCGCAGCTGTTCATGGCCGATGTGGCCGAGCATTTTCTCCGCCAGATCCGCGGCCAGGGAGGCCTGCGGCTGAACGATGTCCGGCTCCGCCTGCAAACCTATGTCAACGGCCTGGCCGGCCGGGAACTGCCGCTCATCCAGGCAGAGAGTGCTGCCATTGATGGCGAATCGATTTTTCTGCCAGCAGAGATCGGGCTGTTTGAGGAGCAGGAGCAGAATTTTGTAGTCTTCAAGCTGATCGCCTCGTTCCAGTGGGCCTGTCTGCACGCCGGGACCTTCGCGGCGCCTCCAGATTTCGAGCCGGGCAAGAAGAAGGCCCATCCCCTGGAGCGATTTTTCGCTACCTTCGACCGGCCGGACGAGGCTAAAAGCCTCTACCATCTCTTTGAAACCGTGCGGATTCTCGCCTTTCTCAAGCGCGAGCTGCCCGGATTGATGCGCCAGGCCGCACCGCTGCTGCCGCGTCTGCCTATCGTCGCTGATGCTGCCGCTGCTCCCAATCTGCTCGAGCGATTGCAACTGGGTCTGCTGCGTGATCAGTGGCCCGAGCCCGGCCGGGATGGCCGCGTTGATCGCGCGGTGGAACTGCTCAGAATATGCCAGGATCAGGCCGCGGACAACCGCCCCAGCCTGATCGCGGTCACCGAGTTGATGGCCTTGCCCGATGCGGGCGAGGATCTGTCCCGAACCCGGCCGCTGCTGTTCCAGGGCACGCTCCTGCTCCAGGAGATGCGCAACCTGGGCATGAAGCAACAGACCACCCGGGAACTGCGGATGATGCAGTCGCTCACTGCCAGGTTGCACGCCGGGCCGCGTCCGCTGGACCCCTCAGACAGCGGCGAGGAGCAACACGGCGCCACCGGTCGGCAGGGACAGGATCTGGCTCTGATCGTGGATTCGCCGCCGGCCTGGCCGCACGGGCCGCCGCCCTGGGAGTCGCTGCAGATCGACAACCCCGAGTCCGAAAGCGGCCAGGGCGCTGAAACCCCGGACCGGGATCGGCAGAACATCGTCATCGAGCAGTCGATCCGGGCTGCGGCTGGTCAGGCAGGCCAGGCCTTTGCCGCTGGCCCGGGGACCGGCGGAGAAGGGGGCGAGGAGTGGCAGGAACCGGTGGTCTACGACGAGTGGGATTACCGCCGCAAGGGATTCCGCAAAAAGTGGTGCGTGGTCCGCGAGCGGCAGATAGAGCGGGTGCAGACCAGCTTTATCGAGCAGACCCTGAAGCAGTACCGGGGCCAGAT
>CAZFPV010000146.1:0-5559 GCA_964521155.1 uncultured Desulfobulbus sp.
TTGCGGTGGGGATGGTGACGGCGTAGCAGCCGCAGGTGTTGGCAGTGGTGACCAGCAACACCTGGCCAGGTTCGTCCAGGGTGAGGATGACCAGCAGGCCGACGTGTTTGCCCGCGCCCAGATGGAAGGGGATCAGGCTGTAGGGCTGTTTGGAAAAGTGGATGCGGAAGATCAGGTTGTTGTACGCGGCCCGGTCGGTGGCAAACCGCTGGCTGGCCACATAGATGGCTGGGTGTTCGCTGTCGATGTCGATCCGTTCGTTACCTTGAACGCCCGCGGCCACGACCCGGCCGATGCGGTTGTGCGCCTCGTCGGTGTGGGAGAGGACAAAGGCCGGGGCAAGGGCCAGTTCGGGGGAAGAGGGCGCGCCCGGCCGGGCGATGACGGTTTGCTGCGTCTGTGGCCCGGTCATCGGCCGCGATGCGCAGCCGCTGAGCAGCAAGAGTGCGGCCAGCAGGACCGGGAAGCCAAAGGTAGGACCTGTTCGGCTGGCGCTCGTTTGCAGGCGGTGTGCCATGGAGAATGCCGGCGCGATCAGTGGGTGCGGCCGGGAAGGCCGTTCATTTATCCTCGGTCCTGACCGGCCGTTTGTAGTCGAAATCGCCCAGCGGCCGCTGGAAGGTGTAGGCCGCCGGGTTCGCCACCAGGCTGTCGAAGGCCTCGCCGGTGTTGCCGCCAAGGGCGGAGAAGGGCAGGGAGACTACGAAAATGGCTGTCCCGGCCACGGTTGCCACCAGGCCGCCGGGCCGGGCAAGCACTAGGTCCATGGTCATTGCGCCCGGATCCTTGGGCGCCGTGGTCGTGGCGTTGTCGGACGCTGCTCCGGCGACCCCGGTCAGGCAAAGAATTCCGACGGCCATCAGGCAGGCGGTATGGTGGAGAGTTCGTTTACCCATGGAATCCTCACAGAGTGGAGAAGTGGTCTGCTGCTATTTGGGCTATTCGAGCAAGAATTGGTTGATCTCCCGCGCTGTCGGTTCCAGTGCCTGCCACTCGTTTTCCGGGGCCTCGAACGAGATCAGGTAGACCGCGTCCTTGTCGTCAAGGCCGATGGCACTGTGGTGGGCGATGGTGCGGATGCCGTCTTTTTCGCCGTACACCCGGGCCACGTGCATGGGGGTCGGCCCCTGGACCACGCCCGAACGGATGGTCCGCGATGATGCCACCAACTTGGCAATGTACTGCTGGGCATAGAAGGAGGGTTGGAATCCAACCTTGCTTGAGGCCTTGGCGATGTGTTTGACGGTCAGTCCGGCGGAGAACCCAGTCTTCTTGGTGATCTTCTCCCGGGTAATGTAAAGCGTGTTCTCTACCTTGTCCGAGTCTTCCTTGGTGTACCAGCCCTTGGGCACCAGATAGGAGCCGGCGCCGTTTTTCGCCGTGTACCAGGAGTAGCCCGCCGGGGCCTCGGGAAGGTCGGCCTTCTTACGGGCGCAGCCAAAGGGCAGGACAAGGAGAAAAACAAGCGAGAGCAGGACAAGCCGGGACAGCTTCATACGAACCTCATGGAGTTTGTAATGCAAGGAAAGAATTCGCCGGATAGTTCACGATGCTTTTGTACCACGGTCGTGGCCAATTGGCAAACGAAGCGGTGCGTTGAAGCGCAAGGATTGCAATAGCTCCGGGCATGCAGGGTTTGGATTTGGGGTACGCCTGTCGCGAGATCCTCAGGCCAGGGTGTGTATAAAATACACACCAAGGGAGAAAACGGTGTGTAATAACTACCCAGAATAAGAAAACAATATTCGGATATCATTAAGAAATTAATTTTAATTTCAGCTAGTTGTAGAACAAGAGAATGTAATTTATTATTAATGTGCTGTATCTCTAGGTGGCACGTAATGTGCTTTTTAAGAGTATCGCCAACGCCAGCATCGACTTATTTCCGTCTCTAACAAATCGTTTTTTTAGGATATTTCTTATATATCCCAAAATAGCTTTTGAGCCATTTACTACAATGGCGCTGTTAACAATGAAGACTAGGAGAGGTATATTTTGTGAAGCGTGGAAAATCAATTTTAATAGGAACACTACTGATACAGTCAATCTATAGTGGAATTTGCTCTGCAGAGATGGTGTCAATTAAGGGGGAAGATATCAATTTACGCTCTGGTCCAGGTTTGAATTACCCCGTGGTTTTTTTGCTGGGACCAGGGATGCCGCTTGACGTCATCAAGCGTTCGGGTGATTGGCTACAAGTAAGAGATTATGAAAATGATATTGGATGGGTTCACAAAAGTACGGTCAACAATACCCCTACAGTGATTGTCAAAGCCAATAAGAATTCAAATGGGCAAGTTAATATCCGAAGTGGGCCTGGAATTAAAAACAAGATTGTAGGCCAAGCTTCCTACGGCACGGTATTTCGCAAGGGAAAAGAACGAGAGCAATGGGTTGAGGTGGAGCATGACCAAGGATTAAAAGGGTGGATTGATCGGAATCTTCTCTGGGGATTGTAAGAAGGGGCTCGGTCTCGCTCGAGAGTCACTACCCGCGCACTGCGTGCATGTTTTGGTGCACTCATGCATATCCTACCCTTGACAGGGTTGGGGTCACTGTCGTATTTTCCCCTATATGAAAATATGCTCATATATTAAAACGCAACTATGGGGGCGCCCATGATCGAGGAACAGCAGGATCGTTGCCAGGTTCGCTGCATCCATGACGACCGTATCGCCCAGGCCCGGCGACAGGCGTTGCCGGCCCAGGAAACCGAGGCCATGGCTGCGTTGTTCAAAGCCATGGGGGATCCGGGGCGGCTCAGGATCCTCTGGGCTTTAGCCGAGGGCGAGATGTGCGTCTGCGATCTGGCGGCGCTGCTGCAAAGCTCCGAATCGGCGGTCAGCCATCAGCTGCGGCTGCTGCGCCAGATGGCCCTGGTCAGCAACCGGCGGCAGGGTCAGGTGCTCTATTATCGGCTAAACGACGACCACATCCATACCCTCATCACCATGGCCCTGGAACACATCCGGGAAGCATAATACCACGGCGTTTACTCCATGCACTTTCTCCACGACATCCTGCACGCGGCTTGGACTCTGCTTGAAGAGTCCTCGCTCTATATTCTTCTTGGCCTGGCCATCGGCGGCCTGCTCAAGGTCTTCCTCTCGCCCGATTTTGTCGCCGCCCACCTGGGCAGGGGCCGGTTCGCCTCGGTGTTCAAGGCCGCCCTGCTCGGCGTGCCCATCCCGTTGTGCTCCTGCGGCGTGCTTCCGGCAGCGGTGCAGCTGAAACGGCAGGGGGCCAACAACGGTGCCACCACCGCCTTTCTCATCTCCACCCCGGAATCCGGGGTCGATTCGATCGCCGTGTCCTGGGCTCTGCTCGATCCGCTGATGACCGTGGCCCGGCCGGTGGCAGCCTTTCTCTCCGCCCTTGCCGCCGGAATCACGGAAAATTTGTTCTCCTTCAAGGAGAAATCGCTAGCGCCGCCGCCCCTGCCGATGGCCACCGCACCGGCTGGCGCCTGCAGCGACAGTGCGTGCGGTTGCAGCCATGACGTGAAAAAAGAGGGACTGCCGGCTCGGATAGGTCAGGGCCTGCGCTACGCGGCCACCGACATCTGGGGCGATCTGGCCGGCTGGTTCTTTATCGGCATAGCGGTGGCAGCCTGTATCACCGTGCTGGTACCCGACGACCTGATCAGCCGTCACCTGGGCGGCGGCATCGGCGCTATGCTGCTGATGCTGGTGATTGGCGTCCCCATGTACGTGTGCGCCACTGCGTCGACGCCCATTGCCGCAGCCCTGATCCTCAAGGGCGTCAGTCCCGGTGCGGCCCTGGTCTTCATGCTGGCCGGCCCGGCCACCAACGTCGCGGCCTTGGTTGTGCTGCTGCGGATCCTCGGCAAACGCGGTTTGGCCGTGTATCTTGGGTCGATCGCCGTGGTCAGTGTGCTCTGCGGCCTGGCTCTGGACGCGCTCTATCTGTCGCTTGGCCTCTCCGCCGTGGCCACCATTGGCGAGGTGGCCGAAACCATGCCCGACTGGCTGATGCTGATCGCCACCGGCCTGCTCCTGCTGCTCTCCCTGCCCATCCTCATCCGAAGTCTCAGGCGCCGTCACCCGGCCCACGCCTGAAGCACCAGGTCGATCGGAATCACCTAAAGCAGGATTGCCGAGATCGCTGTCCCTGCCAGAACCACCCAGAGGAGATCGACCTTGCGCCACAGGGCCAGTCCGGCAAGGACGGCGATGGCGATCCGCCAGCTGTCCCAGGTAATATGCAGGGCAAAGCGCAGGGTGACCGAGAGTAGAAGACCGGTAAAGGAGATGAGGATGCCGTGCATGGCCCGCTGGAACTGGCGGTTATGGCGGAAGCGGTCAAAGGTGGGCGCGGCCGCGGTGAGGAAGATCAGCGAGGGGGCGAAGATGGCGGTGGTGGCGATGATCGCGCCTGTCAGGCCGGCCTGGAGGAAGCCGACAAAGGTGGCGGTGATGACGATTGGCCCCGGCGTCACCTGGCCCAGGGCAATGCCGTCCATGAAGGTCGGACCGCTCATCCAGTGACGGGCCGTCACCACCTCGTTGAACAGCAGCGGCACCGAGGCATAGCCTCCGCCAAAGGCGAAACAGTCCACCCGGATCATCATCAGAGCCAGGTCGAACAACTGCCGGTTCAGAAGCGCGAGCACCCCCAGTCCCAGCACCAGAGCCAGGGTCATGAGCAGGGGCGGCCGCAGTTCCCGCCAGGCCAGGGTCCCGGCCGGACGCGGCTGCCCCTGTTTGGTTTGCATGGTTTCGCGGAAGAGCAGTAATCCTGCCAGCGCGGCCAGGAGAATGACAAGCAGGGGATTGGCGCCGGTCAGGAGCAGGCCGGCCACGGCCAAGCCCAGGCCGAGATCCCGCCAGTCCTTGAGCGTGGCGCGGCCGAAGTTGACCGTGGCCTGGGCCACCATGGCCACCACGATCACCTGCAGGCCGGCGAAGATCGAGACCACGGTGGGGAGCGCATGGCCTTGTTGGTACAGGGCTGAGAGCACCACCATGAGGACAAAGGCTGGCATGCCGAAACCGATATAGGCAGCGATGGCGCCCCAGGCGCCGCCGGCGCGCAGACCCACATAGGCCGCCGCCTGAATGGCGGTGGCCCCGGGGATGGTCTGACAGATGGCCACACCCTGCTTGAAACTTTCCGGGCTGAGCCAGCCGTGGCGCTGCACCGCCATCTCGCGGATATAGGCCACCATGGCCGGGCCGCCAAAGGCGGTCAGGCCAAGCCGGAAAAAACGACGGAAGAGCAGCAGGGGCGAGGGGCGTTCACGGCAGGGTGGTTCAGGGGGCATGGCGCAAGGACCGGTGGCGGTTGGGGCGGACGGTGATCGCCCGTTTTCCCTGAAGGTACCACAAATCCAGGGTTCGTCAACCGTTGCGGTTTACAGCACGGCCCGACGCGACCGCATCCGCATCAGCATGCTCTCGGCGACATAGAGCATCAGCGCGCTCCAGATGAGCAGGAAGCCGATCATACGACTGGCAGGGAAATCCTCGTGATAGAGGAAGATGCCAATGAACAGGTTGATGGTCGGGGCGGTGTACTGCAAGAGGCCCAACTGGGAGA
>CAZFPV010000147.1:0-5550 GCA_964521155.1 uncultured Desulfobulbus sp.
GCCACCAATAAAAAAGGGGATTCCCGTATGGGAATCCCCTTTTTTATTGGTGAAAATTGCTCGTGTTTACAGATGCTCAAGCCCTGGAGCGGGAAATCCAGCGCAGAGCTTCTTCACGGCCCCAGCGATCTCGGCCTGCAGGGTTGTGTTGGCCGGATCGGAGATGATGGCGTCGATCCACTTGCCGGTCTGTACCATCTGCTCTTCCTTGAACCCGCGCGAGGTGACCGCGGCTGAGCCCAGGCGGATGCCGCTTGGGTCAAAGGGCTTGCGGGTGTCGTAGGGCACGGCATTGTAGTTGAGCACGATCCCGGCTGCATCCAAGGCCTTGGCCGCGATCTTGCCGGTCACGTTCTTGTTGGTGAGATCGATCAGCATTAGATGGTTATCCGTGCCGCCGGTGACCAGGTTGAAGCCGCGTTCGAGCAGGGTGGCGGCCAGGGCGCGGGCATTCTTGACGATCTGGGCCGCGTACTGTTTGAATTCCGGTGCGGCCGCTTCTTTCAGCGCCACGGCGATGGCAGCGGTGGTGTTGTTGTGCGGACCGCCCTGCAGGCCGGGGAAGACAGCCTTGTCGATAGCCGCGGCATGGGCCTGCTTGCAGAGGATCATCGCCCCGCGGGGACCGCGCAGCGACTTGTGGGTGGTGGTGGTGACCACGTCGGCGTAGGGAATGGGCGAGGGATGGGCGCCACCCGCTACCAGGCCGGCAAAGTGGGCCATATCCACCAGGAGCAGGGCGCCGCAGGCGTCGGCGATCTCCCGGAACTTGGGAAAGTCGAGCACCCTCGGGTAGGCGGAATGGCCGGCGATCAAAATCTTGGGTTTGCAGGCCAGGGCCTTCTCGCGGATGGTGTCGTAGTTGAGCATGCCAGTTTCCTGATCCAAGGCATAGGATTCGGCATTGAAATACTTGCCGGAGATGGACACCTTGGCCCCATGGGTGAGGTGACCGCCGTGGGGCAGGGCCATGCCGAGGATGGTGTCGCCGGGGCTGAGGAAGGCCAGGTATACGGCAAGGTTGGCCGGTGATCCAGAGTAGGGCTGCACATTGACATGCTCGGCCCCAAAGATGTCCTTGGCCCGCTCAATGGCGATGTTCTCTACCTGATCGATGTACTGCTGGCCCTCGTAGTACCGTTTGCCGGAGTAGCCTTCGGAATACTTGTTGGTCAGCACCGAGCCGGTGGCTTCGCGCACCGCCGAGGAGATATAGTTTTCCGAGGCGATGAGGCGTATTTTGTCGCGCTGCCGCTCCTCCTCCTTGCGGATCAGGTCAAACAGTTCCGGATCGTTTCGTTGCAAGTGACTCATGATGACTCCTTGAAGTGATAAAATGTCCGGCGTTCAGATGGGGTGTGAGCGGCCGGAAATGAATGGGCATATCGGTGGAGACGGTTGGGCGAAGGCATACCTGCCTATTTACTCAATGCAGCCACCCGACATCGTGACGCCCGGATGCGGAGCGTCGGCGATCGCATCGGCAATCCCAGAAGCCGGCACGGGTGGAGCGACAGGTTGTGTGACACGGGCTCCCTGACGAATCAGATATAATAATCAACCAGCCGGCTGTTGCACAGAGGAAAAATGCATGTTTTGCCATTCACGCGAAAAGGGCGGAAAAACAGGGAGGCGTATTGATTTTATTGGGGATGGATTTACTCTCTGCAACAAGGGGGCAATCGTCGATCAGCCCCGATCAGGGTCCAGGAGAAGGTCGGCCCAGGGCAGTCCCGCTCCTTCCGGCTCACCGGGTTTGTTGGCCGTATGCCGGGCGGGGCTTTCCACATCCTTGAAATCAACCTTGGAGGTGTGCCATGCGTTCCTTGTTTGCATGTATGATGGTTCTGCTGTTTGCCTGGCCGGCCAGCGCGGCCAACGGACCTGTCCGTTACCAGGTGGGTGGCGAACAGTTTGAGGGGTATTATCTAAGTCCCAAGGATCAGGCGCCGCTGATCGTGCTCGTCCATGACTGGGACGGTCTTAATGGCTATGAAATCAAACGGGCGGAGATGCTGGCCGAGCGGGGATATGCGGTCTTCGCCGTGGATCTGTTCGGCGCAGGCATCAGGCCTGCCAGCATGGAAGAAAGAAAGCAGCGGACAGCCGCGCTCTACGGCGACCGTGATCGGATGCGGTCCCTGCTCCGCGGCGGACTCGAGGCAGCCAGGCAGCAGGGCGGCAATCTGGGCAACAGCGTTGCCATGGGATACTGCTTCGGTGGGTCGGCGGTGCTCGAACTGGCCCGATCTGGGGTCGCGATGAAAGGGTTTGTCTCCTTCCATGGTGGTTTGGAAACGCCGGTCAATCAGGAGTACAAAGCGGTCACAGGCAAGGTGCTGGTGCTGCACGGAACCGCCGACGCCTCGGTAAGCATGGAGCAGTTCGCCGCCCTGGCACAGGCCTTGGAGGCAGCTGGCCGACCGCATGAGATGATCACCTACAGTGGCGCGCCCCATGCCTTTACCGTCTTTGGTTCGGATCGCTACCGCGAGGATGCGGACCGGTTGAGTTGGCAGCGCTTCACCGCTTTTCTCGAGGAGACCCTGCGCTGATGATCCGCGCCCCAGTGGCGATTGGCTTGTCTTGGTAGGATATCCCTGCTGCTTGATCATGGCAGCGAATGATCATTTTTTGATAGTAATTTTCGATGCCAAAAAAGAATGGTCCTGCATGGTAGGGTGTGTCAAGTTGCCCCAGTTACTTATTTTCTGGCGGAATCGCTTCTCTGCTTGGAAAATAAAGGGCGGTCGGGTAATTTGTCTTTTCTGTTTGAGGCGAGGCGGCAGAGAGGCAAAGGGAGCTGGTCTGTTGGCGCCGCCTTCCCATGTCATGGTCATCGGGGATTGAACGATTACTCACAGTTGTCGGATTAACAGGTTGGGAGCAGAATTGAAATGGACAAACTTTTTTGTTACGGAACCCTGCAGTCGCCCCTGGTCATGAAGGCCGTCACCGGGCGGTCGTTTTCCGGTCAGGAGGCCTCCCTGCACAACTGGGCGCGGTACCGGGTGCGCAATTCGGAGTATCCCGGGATTATCCGGCAGGAGGATTCTTCCGTGTCCGGCAAGGTATACTGGGGGCTGGATGAGGAGGCGATCGAAAAGCTGGACGCCTTTGAAGGGGACAGGTACGAGCGAGTCCTGGTCCAGGTGACCATGGCCGACGGCTCGGTGGAGGAGGCGTATGCCTATGCGATCTGTTCGGATTGTCAGGATATGCTCTCCGACGATCCGTGGGACTTTGATCGCTTCCTGCAGAACGGGCTGGAAAAGTTCGTCCACTGGTTCGTGGAGGATCGCCGGGATCTGTTCGACCGGGGTGATCTGTAACGATCGGATCAGATTGCACCGATGGATTTTTGAGCCACTTCGGGGGACAGCCGTCCCCTGGAGTGGCTTTTTTTTGTCACTGGTGGTGAGGTGGACTGGAGCGCCGCGCCGCCATGGGCCGGTTCAGGCAAGCACCCGCCGGGCATCAGGCAGGTCGGGATTGGCCCGATAGAGCAGGGTCATGCGGCCGATGACCTGGATCACGGCCGCGCCGGTGAGCAGTCCCAGGTGCGACCCGGCTTCGGTTCGATCTATGGGGCAGTTCTGGCCAACCTTGATCTTGATCAATTCATGGGCCAGCAGCGCGGCCTCGGTCGATTTGATCAGGGTCGGGGTCAGCCCTTCCTTGCCGAGGTAGACTACTGGTTTCAAGTGATGCCCCAGGGCGCGCAGGGTTTTCTTTCGCTCACTGCTGAGGGGTGGGGTTGTTAGGCGTGCTTGGCTCATTGGTGTCCATGTTCGTTGTGCTACGGGTTTGAAGAAAAGGGGGGATCAGCGCAGCATGTTGGTCAGGATTCGGTAGCCGCCCAGCCAGGTGCCGAGTGCGGATCCGAAGGTGGTCAGAAGAAAAACGAGAAAAATGCGCAGCAGCTTGTTTGTCCACCAACCGCTGAAGGCACTGATATCCTGCCCTGCGGCCTCAAATTCCCGGACCACCGGCGGGCAGGCCATCACTTGGACCAAGGCGCAGATTTGGCCAGCCCCGACGAGTGGCGACAGGCTGGTGAAGGGTGCTGCGACAAAGGCGGAAACAATGGTCGCCGGGTGGGCCAGCGCAAGGATGGCCCCCAGGGAGGCCGGGAGGCCGTGAGCCAGGGTCCAGTAGAGGGCATTGGCCATCAATTCGTCGGCGCCGTGGCGCAGTCCTATTGCCAGCAGGGCCAGGACGATCAGGCCCGGGATGAGCCAGCCAGCAATCTGCCAGCCCAGTCCGACCGGCGGCACCGTGTTGATTGCCTCCATGCGGTCGCGATTGTCTTCCACAATCACCCGCCTGATCCCATCCATGTGGCCGGCGCCGACCACGGCCACCAACCGTTGTCCTCGGGTCTGCTTGATCTTCTCGGCCATGAAGATGTCGCGTTCATCTATCAGCACCTGCTTGGTGTGCGGCAGGGCCGCGCCCAGTTCGTTGATCAGTTCGGACAGGACGTCCTGACGGCGCATGTCGGCAAGCTTCTGCTCGTCCAGTTCTGTTTTGTCAAACAGGCTGGAGAACAGGGTGGCGAGCAGGTAGCCTTTCTTCATGAGCGAGGTGGCATGCCACGCCCGCCGCAGGGTCACGCGGACATCTCGGTCGCAAAGGGCGACCGGAATCTGCAGCGACTCCGCGGACTGGGCCGCAGCCAGCAGTTCGGCGCCGGGCATGATTCCCAACTGGCCGCCCAGCTTCTTCTGGTAGGCGGAGAGGACCAGATTCACCAACAGGGTAGCCAGCTGTTTCTTGCGCACCACCTCTTTCAGGTTGAGGTCTTCCCACTTGCGGCGCTGCGACAGGGCTGCGTAGCGTTTTTCATCCAATTCGATGCAGACCGCGTCCGGTCGTTCCTGTTCGATGACCGTTTGTACGAGGTCGGCAGACTGCTGGGAGATATGGGCGGTACCGATCAGCAGGACCGTCTTGTCGGCAAGTTGCAGGCAGGCCACGTCCTCGGGGTAGTGATGGGCAGGAAAAGGGGGCAAGATCATGGGGAGGCGACAAACGGTTGGCTGGGAGTAATGGACACAGGATGTTTACTGGAAAAGACGCAGCCTGTCCAGCCGTTTCCAGATGTGGAATCTTTGATCTGTTGACAGACTGGAAACTGACTCGACTCTGGTGGAATTGATAACAGGCCGGCCACCGTGACCAGAGGGGCGGAAGAGAAGGGCGCGGGAGCTTGCGCCTCGATTTTTTGGGGAAGACTGTGCGGGAAGGGGACAGTTAGCAGCCCCCTTGAGTGTCAACTCTTTTTCACCACCAGCTTATTGCCAATGTCCAGGGCGTTTGAGCTGAGATTGTTCCACTTTTTTAAATCCTGGGCGGAAACCTGATATCTTTTGGCAATGTTATAGAGGGTGTCGCCGGTTTTAACCACGTACCAGGTGGGGGCATCCTTGGTGGTCTGGTTGACCGGGGGGGTCGCACCAGATGCTTGAGGAGCCTTGGCGACAGCGGTTTGGGCGGTTCGGGGGGCGGCGGCGACCGCTTTTGCGGTCTGGGGCGCAACGACAGGGG
>CAZFPV010000148.1:0-5530 GCA_964521155.1 uncultured Desulfobulbus sp.
TCGGTGATGGCGTTGCCCACTGCGTTCTGGCTGATGGTGACGACCAACTGGCCGGCGTCGTCGCGATAGAGCAGCTGCTTGTAGGCTGGCCGCCAGCGGATATCGTTGGCAAAGAGCGGGTCCTCCAGCACCATCAGTCGCAGGATGCGGGCGGCGCGGTGGAACTCGTCGCTGAAGAAGAGCACGTTTTCGATCTGCCCGGGATAGTGCGCTTCGCGGGGCACGGTTGCCTCGTTGGTCGCCACCAGGGTGAAGAAGGCGCGGTAGAAATCGAGAAAGCCCTCCAGCACCATGTCATATTCCCGCCAGAAGCGGCCGTCCTCCAGGGCCGCAGCCCCACCCCTGACCCGCCAGCTGGGCAGTCCCTGGGGGTAGCCGGTGGCCCGCAGCTTGGCCTGGTCGGGTTCCAGCGGCTCGAGGATGTCGAGGTCGAGCACCTCGAAGAAGCGGTGGTAGACGTTGGCGAGATACTGGAGGAAGAGGCCGTTGTTGCCGCTGTCGGTCAGGTTGGGGTCGTCGTCGGCGGCTGCGGGCGCGGCCATCACCTCATGTTGGTCAAAGACGAGGAAATGGTTGTGCATCATGCGGATGCTTGGCACGCCGGGCTTGCCGAGCGGCCAGGTGGCGTCCAGGCTGGCCTCGCCGCAGAAGAGGAGATGCTGCTCAGGGTCCGGGTATTTTTCCAGCATGTACTCGAACACCACCTGGGTCATGCGACTGAAAACGATCTTCTGCTTGCGGTCCAGCTGATCGCGCCGCACCGGCCGGCCCAGCGGGTCGAGGATAGTCTGGGAAGTGTCGAGGATGATCGAGGTGTCGAACAGGTTGGAATGGCCGATGGCCTTGCGGTAGAGGAGAAACCCTTCCCGGGTGCGCAGCAGGCCGTTTTCCCGCGAGAGATGGCGCAGATTGCAGGGGCTGTTGAAGAACTCGGTTGCCGAGACGCCTTCGGGAATCTCCAGGGGAATCCGGCGGTACGGGTTGCGAATCTCGCGGGGATATCCGTGCATCTCCTTCTCCTTCGGCGCCCTCCATGGGGCGGCCTTCATGTGCAGCCGAAGGGCAGGCGCCGCCGTGTGCGGGCCGAATACTGGCAGACCCGGTTTCGCCCCTGCCGCTTGGCCTCGTAGAGCGCCTTGTCGGCCATGTCGATGAGTTGGTTGCGGTCGTTGTCGGCGTCCGTCGGTGCGAGGCTGGCCACACCGATGCTCACGGTCACCTGAAAATGGTTGAACCCGTCGACGAAATCGTGCCCGGCGATAACCTGGCAGACGCGATCGGCAACCACCATTGCGCCCTCGGGGCCGGTGTCGGGCAGCACCACCACGAACTCCTCGCCACCGTAGCGGGCCAGGATATCGTATTCGCGGATCGCAGAGGCAGCCACCTGGCAGAGCTCTTTCAAAATGAAATCACCGGTGCGGTGGCCATGGGCGTCATTGAACCGTTTGAAATGGTCGATGTCAAACAGCAGCAGCGAGACCGCGCCGCCATTGACCGTGGTGCGGACGATCTCGGCCTGGAGGAAGGACTGGAAGAAGCGGTGGTTGCTGATGCCGGTGAGGCCGTCGATGTTGGCCAGGGCCTCGAGCAGGCGGTTGCGCGCGTCCAGCTGTTCCTTGAGCCGCGCCAGTTCTTCGTTGGTCCGCACCAGTTCCCGGTTCATCTCCTCGTAGCTGAGGTGGAGCAGGCTCAGGCGGATATTGGCCTCCTGGATGATCTCGTCCACCGGCCGGACCGGGTTAATGGTCACGTCAAAGGACAGGGCCGCCTTGGCGATCTCAAGGTCCATTGCCGCGAGCAGGGCGTGTATTTCGCGCGGCTCCAGCCCGAGCAGGGACTCTGCCTCGGTGCAAAACCGCTGGTGGCAGCGCTCGGGCGCAAGCGTGTGAAAGATGCCGGCCACCAGATCCGCCAGATAGACGATGTTGATGGTCCGTGCGGTTTGGGCGTCGCCTTCGTCATAGGCCGTCGGGTCGTGATGATGACGTATGGCGGCCTGCATGATGGCCGGCAGGCCCCAGAACCGGGCGGCCTCGGCGCCGACCGTGGTATGGGCCGCGGCCAGCAGCTCTTGTTCGATGGCGCTGGGATTGGTTTCGGTGCTGCTGTCCGCCAACCGCTGCAGAGCCTGGGTGTATTGCCTCGGCAGGGTGAGGGCAAAGATCAGCTGGCCGATGTCGCAGAGCAGGCAGATGGTGAAGATTTCATCGGTATCCATGGACGGCACGCGTTCAGCAATCAGCCTGGCCGCTGTGGCTGCGGTCAGGGAGCGCTCCCAGAACAGGTCGTTGCGGAACAGGCCGATCTCCTGATGCCGACCCATGGAGAGGAAGGTGAAGCTCAGCACCAGGCTGCGCACCGCATTGAGTCCAAGCAGCGAGACCGCCTGGTTGATCGAGATGATCTGCTGGGGAAAGTTGAAGAAGGCCGAATTGGCAACCTTGAGCAGTTTGGCCGACAGGGCAACGTCCTGGGCAATCAGCCCGACGATTTCAGTGAAGGCGGCATCCTCGCGGGCGGTCAACTCCAGCAGCCTGGAGGCGACCAGGGGCAGGGTCGGCAACTGCGCCGAGGTGAGAATGGCGGCAAGCGTTTTGTCCTGGGGCTTGGTCATGGTCGGCGCTGAGTGTGGCAAGGAGTATCTACTATCAAAATACTCTTACAATCATACCAGATAATGTGGAGAAGAAATATCCTGATTCAGGTGATGCCATACGTTATTCCTTGACCCGGTAGCGGAACTGTTTGTTCTTCTGGTCAAGGAGCTGGGCCACGAGCACATCGTCGTGGCGGCTGGCAAAGGCCTCGTACCCTTCGCGCTCGCAGGCGGGGCAGCAATCGATGGGCAACTCCACACCCAGGCAGGGCAGGATGTGGCTTGAGCTGGTGCGGATCAGGCGCAGGCCCCGGCAGTGGTCGCAGTCTTTCAGTTCCTCGCGCTGCCGTTCCATGATGCCGTCGGTGTCGTAGTAGATCTTGCGTTCGCGGATGAAATACCCACCCTTTTTTTCGAAATCACCCGGCTGCGGATGAAAGTAGCCCTCCAGCACCTCTTCGCAGGTCTGGCGGATGTAGTCCATGGTGTCTTCGCTCTCGTCGAGCAGCACCCGGTTGTAATCCGGCTCGCGCACCGCCGAATAGTCGCAGCCGGCCATGGCCAGGCAGATGCCCAGGTTGACGTAGGGCAGGGCGCCCTTGATCGAGTAGCCGCCCTCGAGCACAGCGATGTCCGGCTTGAGCATCTCGTTGAGCCGGGCGTAGCCCTGGGCCGAGAACTGCATGTTGGTGATCGGGTCGGAGTAGTGGTTGTCCTGGCCGGCGGAGTTGATAACCAGATCCGGCTTGAAATCGGCCAGGATCGGCAGCACCACCTGTTCGATGGCGTGCAGGTAGCCCGCGTCCGAGGTGCGCGGCGGCAGCGGGATGTTGACCGTCCGCCCCAGCGCCCGGGGCCCGCCGTTCTCATGGGGGAAGCCCGAGCCGGGGTAGAGGGTGCGGCCGTCCTGATGCAGCGAAATGAAGAGCACGTCCGGGTCATGCCAGTAGACGTCCTGGGTGCCGTCGCCGTGGTGGCAGTCGGTGTCGACGATGGCAATGCGCTTGCGGCCGTAGTGTTCACGGATCCACTCGACCATTACCGCCTCGATGTTGATGTTGCAGAAGCCTCGGTTGCCGTGCACCACCTTCATGGCGTGGTGGCCCGGCGGCCGCACCAGGGCAAAGGCGCGCTGGGTCTCCCGCTCCATCACCAGCCGCGCCGCCTGGATGGCGCCGCCGGCGGAGATGCGGTGCGATTCGGTGCAGACCGCGTCCACCGAGGGGAAGCAGAAGTGAGCCCGCATGATGTCCTGGTCGGTGGCAAACAGGGGCCGGTACTCGTTGATGCCTTCGATGTCGAACAGACCCTCCTCGCGAAACTGGTCCTGGGTGTACAAGAGCCGCTCCTCCCGTTCGGGGTGGGTGCGCGAGATGGCCCAGTCAAAGGCGGGAAAGAAGATGACGCCAAGGGATGAGGCGGCTTTCAGCATGGTGCGCTCGTTCTGGCTCGGGTTGATCGGGTTGGTCCGGTTCAGGGGGCCGCGGGCTGGACCACGGCAGTACTGGCCACATCCAGCCGGGCGATGACCGCGGGTTGCACCTGGGCGACTACGCGGATGTTCTTGCCCGTGGTGTAGGAACCCTCCACCATGTTGAAGGCGTCGGCCTGGGTGATGCGGATCTCCTCCGGCGCCAGGGTCACGCCGCCTCGGGCGAGATCGTCGGCGAGCAGGGTTTTCGCCTCCTCCATGGCCTCGTTCAGGTCGTAGCCGCGTTGCACCGTGCGGTAGACGCCGAGCATGGGGGCCGAGACCCGGCCGCGGGAGGTGTCGGCAGTGAGCGAGAGGTGACTGGTGGTGCGGGTCAGGGCCGCGCCGATGGCGTTGGCCACGCCGTGTAGGGGCGGGACCAGAACGGGCATGCCCAAGCGCATCTGCAGCAGGTCCTGGAACACCTGGGCCGGGCCGCCGATGACCACTACCTTACGGGGTTCGATCTCGCGTTCCTCCAAAATCTCGTGGATGGTGTAGACCGGCCGGCTGTTAACCTGGCCGATCAGACTCTCGATTTTGGCGTCAATGGCATTGAGCGCCGCATCGGTTGCCCGCTGGGCCAGTTCCCGGCCGGTCAGGCCATTGGCCGCGGCCAGAGACTCGATGCCGCTGCGGGAACGCTCTCCGTCGCCGAACTCGGCGTGGCCCAGCACATTGAGCGCATCCATCAGGGCCGGGGCCGGTCCGCCCGAGGCCAGACAGGGACCGAGCCGTTGTGGCCCGACCTGGATGCCGTGGCCATCGACGCTGATCTGCGAGTCGCCGCCGATGCCGATGGATTCTACCCGGATGGCCCGCACCAGGGTGGGACGGCCGTCGATGGCGATGCCCTCGCGTTCGAGCAGGGGCTGGCCCGCGGCGAACAGGGCGAGGTCAGTGGTGGTGCCGCCGATGTCGAGCATGAGCATGTCGGTCTCGGCCGGGGTGGCGGCGAGAATGCCCATGACCGAGGCGGCGGGTCCGGAGAGGATCGATTGCACCGGCGCCTCCAGGGCGCGGGCGATCGGCATGGTGCCGCCGTCGGCCTTGAGGATGTTGACCTCGGCATGGAGATCGAACCCCTTGAGGCTTTGGCCGAGCGCGGCGGCAAAGCCGCGGAAGGTCCGCCACACCGCCGAGTTGTAATAGGCGGTGTGGATGCGGCGGCCGAAGTTGAGCTGGCCCGAGATCAGGTGACCGGTGGAAACGAAGTCGGCCTGCCCGTGCAGCTGCTCGGCGATCTGGTTCTCAAAGGCCGGGTTGCGCGGCGAAAACTTGGCGGCCACGGCAAAGCTCGTAACGCCGCGTTCGCGGCAGCAGGCGATGGCCCGGTCCAGGCTGGGGCCATCCAGCGGCAGGGTTTCGTTGCCCAGGTGGTCGAGGCTGCCAGGAATGAGATGAAAATGTTCGCCGATGCGGTAGGTCTCGGCGGCAATGCCTGGCCCGCCCACCACCAG
>CAZFPV010000149.1:0-5529 GCA_964521155.1 uncultured Desulfobulbus sp.
CCTTTTTGAGAAAAAAGACGCCGCGGGTGATCAGCAGTCGCTCGGCCGGTTCACCCGGCAGTCGGGTGGAGCGGTAGGCGAAGACGATTTCCTGCTTCGCCGCCCGGCGAATCTCGCCACGCTCGGTGATGCACTCGACGCTGTCCAGGACCTCGCCAATGGCATGGCCAAAGGCGCCAGCATTCATGCGCATGGCGCCGCCGACGCTGCCGGGAATGCCGGCCATGAATTCCATCCCGGTCAGGCCCTTGCCAGTGCACCAGGAGACGAAGGCAGGCAGGCTGCAGCCGGCGGCAACCGTCACCCGGCAGCCATCGAAACCGGGATAGCATCGCGGCTCAAGAGCAATGTCGGCCACGGCGCCGCGCAAGCGGACAAAGACCCCCTCGTGGTAACGGCTGGCAACCAGGATATTGGAGCCGCCGCCGATGGGCCGCCAGCGGATGCCGTGGCGCCTGAGCCAGCGCAGCAGGGTAGCCAGCTCGTCGCTGTCGCCGCTCTCCACCATGGCCTCAACCATACCGCCGGCTCGGAAAGTGGAGTAGGCGGCCATGTCCACATCCCACTGCACCGAGGGACAGAGAGCCGACAGTTCCGCGCGCTGTTCGCTGGTCATTGGCATCTGCTCCCTCCCGTGGTGTTGTTGTGAAGCCGAAGCCCCTGTTGGTGGTTCATTGCCCATCCTGACTGCTTTTGCTCGCGTCGCTCCGCACTGCCAGCAGTTCCAGCAGCCGCTCACCGGCCCGGACGATGTTGCCGGCCCCCAGGGTTAGAAGAAGGTCGCCGGGCTGCAGATGCTCCAGGAGCGCTGCCGGCTGCTGCACCAGGTCGGGAATGCACAGGGTCTGCCGCTGACCGTGCTGTTTGATTGCCTCCTGCAGCCGTTCTGCGGTCACGCCTTCGATGGGTTGCTCGCTGGCGGCATAGATGTCTGTGAGCACCAACACGTCGGCCCGGCGGAAAGCGGTGACAAAGTCGGCAAACAGGCCTGCGGTGCGGCTGTAGCGGTGCGGCTGGAAGGCCACCACCACCCGTCGGTCGGCCCATCCCTCGCGTACTGCGTCCAAGGTGGCGCGAATCTCGGTCGGGTGATGGCCGTAGTCGTCGATCACCAGGACGCCGCCGGCCTCACCCTTGACCTGCAGACGCCGCTGCACGCCCTGGAACCCCTCCAGGGCCCGAGCGATTACCGCAAAATCGATCTCCAGTTCCAGGGCCACGGCAATGGCTGCCAGGCTGTTGTAGATCACGTGCCGACCCGGGTGGTTCAGCCGGACCGTACCTAGCTCCCGGTCGCGGAGGCGAACCGTGAACTGGCTCACGCCGCCGCCGGTGACGATTCGGGTCGCCTGCAGATCGGCCTGCTCGGTCAGCCCGTAGGTGCAGATCCGTTTGCGAATGCTGGGCAGCAACTGGGCGACGTGGTCGTTGTCGAAGCAGACAATGGCCACGCCGTAAAACGGCAACCGGTTGATGAACTCTAAAAAGTACTCCTTGATGTGCCCGATGTCGCGATAATAGTCCAGATGCTCGAGGTCGATGTTGGTGATCACTTCGATCACCGGCGACAGCTTGAGAAAGGAGCCGTCGCTCTCGTCGGCCTCGGCCACCAGAAAATCGCCCTCACCCAGCTTGGCGTTGCTGCCGAACCCGTGTACCTTGCCGCCCACTACCACCGTCGGATCCAGTCCTGCCTCGGCCAGGATGGTCGCCACCATGGAGGTGGTCGAGGTCTTGCCATGGCTGCCGGCAACGGCGATGCCGTACTTTTTCAGCCGCATCAACTCAGCCAGCATCTCCGCCCGCTGGATGACCGGGATGTGCTCCTCGTGCGCCGCCACCACCTCGGGATTGTTCGCGGCAATGGCGGTGGAGGTGACCACCACATCCGCGCCAGCAATCCAGGCCGCCTCGTGTCCCTCGTGGATGACGCCGCCGAACCGCTCAAGCCGCCGGGTGATGTCGGTGGAACGGAGGTCGGAGCCGCTCACCCGGTATCCCAGACTAAGCAGCAACTCGGCGATCCCGGACATACCGATGCCGCCGATGCCGACGAAGTGGATGTGTTTGGTTTTTCTGTACATGCGTACCCGCTTTCCGCTCCCGCTCGATCAGCCGTGTTGCCGTCCGCCGGCGACCAGATGAAGACACTCATCGACAATCCGCTCGGCTGCGTCCGGCTGAGCCAGAGCCTTCATTTTGGCGGCCATTGTATGTAACTCTTCCTTGTTATGCAAGCCTTCGCTGATGCTCCGGGCAAGAATTTCTCCAGAAAGAACAGCCTCTTCCATCATCCGGCAAGCGCCGGATTTAGTGTAGTATTCTCCATTGGTTACCTGATGATTGTCAGCCGCGTACGGAAATGGGATGAGCAGGGCCGGCAACCCCATGACCGCCAGTTCCGCAAGCGTGGTGGCACCGGCCCGCGAAACCGCCAGATCGGCCCGGGCATAGGCCCCGGCCATGTCGGTGACAAAAGCCGCGACCTCGGCATCAATCCCCAACCTGGAGTAGTGGGTGCGGACGATTTCCTCATCGGCCGCGCCGGTCTGATGGATAATCCGCAACCGCTGTCCATCCGCTGTCAAACGCTCCACCGCTTCCATCATCAGCAGGTTGACCCGGTGGGCGCCCTGGCTGCCGCCAAGGACCAGAACTGTCGGCATCGCCTGCTCCTGTTTTTCCCGGGCCCCTGCCTCGAGTATCTCCTGCCGCACCGGATTGCCGGTCAACACAGTTCTAGCCGCCGGAAAGGGTGGCCTGCAGGGCAGCGAAATGCAGATCCGGTCGGCCAGCATCCCTGCCAGCCGGTTGGCCAGCCCAGGCACCGAGTTTTGCTCGTGGATAACGATGGGAACCCGCAGCAGCCGTGCCGCCACGAGCACCGGCCCGGTGACGTAACCGCCGACGCCGAACACCAGCTCCGGTTCAAACCGCTTGAGTACTGTCCGCGCTTCTGCCACCGCGCCTGGCATGCGCAACAGACTCTTCAGCTTGGCAACCAGCCCCAGTCCCTTGATGGCGCCGCAATCCAGGGCCGCCAGTTCAAAGTTGCGGCCGGCCAGAGCCTTCTGATCCATCAGCCGCTGGGTGCCGATGAACAGCACCCGGGCTTCAGTTACGCGCCGCTGCATCGCCGTCGCCAGGGCAATGCCCGGGAAGAGATGACCGCCGGTGCCGCCGCCGGTGACTATCAGACGCATGGGTGGTGCAAACCCTGCGCCCCCGGCAACCTGCGCCCTTCACGGACACTGGCGCCCCTGGCCAGGATGTAGGTCTCGATTTCGGCCATGGCCACGGCATAACAGTCGGGGCAGTAGCCATGGGTCACGGTCAGTCGATCGGCCGCTATCCGCCGGGCCTCCCAGACGCCGTTGCACTCCACCCGTCTGCATTTACAGCATTTCTTTGTCATCACATTCCCCTTCAACCCTACCGGCCTGCAACCCCGAGACGCCTGACGCAGTCGGCAAAGATCCGCCCCCGCTCAGCATAACCGGAAAACATATCAAAACTGGCACATCCGGGGGCAAGCAGCACCAGATCGCCGCCCACCGCCGCAGCCATCGCCTTCTGCACTGCCTCTTCCATGGAGGCCGCCGACTCGCACTCGACCACCGGTGCGAGTGCCGCCCGCATCAACCCCGCTGCCTCGCCGATCAGCACCATCCGCTTGACCCGACTGGCAACCACCTCCCGCAACAGGGCATAATCGCCGCCCTTGTCGCGACCACCGGCGATCAAGATCACCGGTTCGGTACAACCCACCAGGGCCGCCTGCAGGGCGCCAATGTTGGTGGCCTTGGAATCGTCGATGAAACGGACGCCGTCAATCACAGCCACCTCGGCCATGCGGTGGGCCGGCGGCTGGAACTCGCGCAATCCCTGCTCAATGGCTGCATGATCGCAACCATGCAGGCTCGTGGCCAGGATGGCGGCCGCTGCGTTCAACTGGTTGACCGACGAGTGCATCCGGGTTCCGGCCAGATCGTACACGACCTCTTCCGCCCCCCCCAACCGCAGGTGGATCTTGCCGGCCAGGATGCGAGCCTCGCACGAGGCGGCCCGGCCAAAGCGAACCACGCGAACGCCCGGGTTGCTGACCGCCGCGTTGACCACGGGGTCGTCAGCGCCGAGAATGGCGACGTCACCCGGCTGCTGGGCGGCAAAGATGCGCATCTTGGCCGCAGTATAAGCCTCCAGCGACCCGTGCCGGTCGATGTGGTCGGGCGAAATATTGAGCAGCAGACCGATATCCGGACGAAACGCACCCGCCAGATCAAGCTGGAAACTCGACAGCTCGAGCACCACCGAACGATACGGATGCGGATCGGCAAAGTAGTCGAGCAGCGGCGTGCCGATGTTGCCGCCGATAAAGGGCGCCTTGCCGGCTGCGGTCAACAACGCCCCGATCAGGCCAGTGACCGTGGTTTTGCCGTTTGCGCCGGTCACGGCGATCACCGGCACGCTGTACTGCCCGGCAGCCAGTGCCAGTTCGCCCAACACGGGGATTCCCTGAGCGCGCGCCTGGGCCAACATGGGCAAATCGAGCGGCACCCCCGGCCCGGGCACGACCAGATCAGCCCCGGCAAGAAAGGCGGCCGTATGGCCGCCAGTCTCCAGATCCACCCCGGCCTCGTGGAGAAAGGCCAGGATCGAGGGGTCAATCTGGTCAGCGCGGTTCAGGTCGGACACAGACACCCGCACTCCGCGCTGGAGCAGGTATCGGACCGTGGCCAGCCCAGCCACACCCAGTCCGATCACCACTGCCTTCATGCCGCGCCTCACCTGCATGATCTACCTCAGTTTCAGGGTTGCCAGGGCGATCAGCCCGAGGATGATGGAGACGATCCAGAAACGGACAACCACCTTGGGTTCGAGCCAGCCCTTTTTCTCGAAGTGGTGGTGAAAAGGGGCCATGAGAAAGATCCGCTTGCCGCCGCTCATCTTGAAGTAACCGACCTGGAGAATGACTGACAGCGCCTCCATGACGAAGATCCCACCGACAATGACGAGGAGGAACTCCTGCTTGGTAATGACCGCCACTGCGCCCAGGGTGCCCCCCAGGGCCAAGGAACCGACGTCGCCCATGAAGATCTGAGCCGGGTAACAGTTGAACCAGAGGAATCCCAGACAGGCGCCGACTATGGCGCCGCAAAAGACTGTCACCTCGCCGGCCCCGACAACATAGGGGATCTGCAGGTAGCTGGCCACCACCGCGTTGCCCGCCACATAGGAGAAGATAAGGTAGGTCGAGGCGGTGATGACGATGGGGCCGGCTGCCAACCCGTCAAGGCCGTCGGTCAGGTTGACCGCGTTGGAGGCCCCAACAATGACCAAGGTCGCGAAGGGCAGATACCACCAGCCCAGGTCCGGATGGAACATCTTGAAGAAGGGAAAGCTGAGCATGCCGTCGTAGTTGGGGTTCTGCAGCAGGTAGAAGCCGACCAGGGCTGCCCCGCCGAGCTGAAGCACCAGCTTTTCCCTGGCGCTCAGGCCCCGGGAGTTGCCCTTGCGAATCTTCTTGAT
>CAZFPV010000150.1:0-5501 GCA_964521155.1 uncultured Desulfobulbus sp.
GATTTCAACGTCAAGAACGCGCACCATGTCTACCCAGCCGCCGACCTTTCCGAACAGATCTCCACCGCCGGCAAGGAGGCCTCGGGCACGGGCAATATGAAATTCTCGATGAACGGCGCCCTCACCATCGGCACCCTGGACGGGGCCAATGTCGAGATCCGCGAGGAGGTCGGGGCCGACAATTTCTTCCTCTTCGGCCTGACTGCGCCCGAGGTCGAGGCCCTGCAGGCGGGCGGCTACCAGCCCTGGAGCTACTACGAGACCAATCCGCAGCTCAAGGAAGCCATCGACCAGGTCGGCTCGGGCCTGTTCGCCCGCGGCGACGCCGACCTCTTTAAACCGCTGGTGGACAACCTCCTCCACCATGACCCCTTCCTGCTGCTGGCCGATTACCAGAGCTACATTGACTGCCAGCAACGGGTCGACGAGGCCTATCGCGACCAGGAGCGCTGGATCCGGATGTCCATCCTCAACGTGGCCCGGATGGGCAAATTCTCCTCGGACCGTTCCATCCGCGACTACTGCGAGCGCATCTGGAACGTACAGCCCTTGCGGCGGGGCTGATCAATCACCACAAATACAACCCCTGAATCACTTGGCATGCTTGCATGGAATGCCAGGCATGACCTTACCGTTACCCCTATTCACCCCAAGGAGAACCCATGAAAAACCTGAACACCCTGGCAGCCATCGGCGCCCTGCTCCTGCTGCTGCCGGCCTTGCTCTGCGGCTGCGCCGGCTCCGCCTCGCCAGATGCAGCCGCCCCTGCCGATGCCGGCAAGCCCCGGAAGCTGGTCCTGCTCAGCCACCAGGACCAGCTCAAGCCGGTGGAGGGCGTCGAGGGGGCCATGTCCTGGCGCGATCCCAAGGTGGACTGGAAGCAGTACAACGCCGTGCTCATCGAGCGCATGAAGGTGTACGTCAAGGAAGACAGCAAGGAGAAGGGCATCGATCCCACCGACCTCAAGATGCTGACCGATTACTTCTACGCGGCCCTCAAAAAAGAGATCGAGCCGGTGGCCAGGGTGGTGGACAAGGGCGGCCCCGGGGTGCTTGGCCTGCGCATCGCCATCACCGATTTGATGCCGACCAAGGCCGCGCTCAGCATCGCCGGCACCCTGACCCCCTTTGCCTTCGTGGCCGAGGCCGCCTCCGGGCCGGCCAGTGGCAGGCCGGCCGGTTCGACGCCCTACCTGGGCGAGTGCGGCATTGAGGTGCAGTTCGTGGACGGCAAGACCGGTCAGGTGGTGGCCGAATTCACGGACAGAAAGATCGGCAAGAAGTACGACGTCGACGCCTCGGCAGGCGGGGTGGATGCGGCCAAAAAATGGGCGGACGGCTACTTCGACTCGTTCACTGCCTGGAACTACGCCAAAGGCGCCTTCGACCTCTGGGCCAAGCTGTTCCGGCAGCGGTTCGACGAACTGCGAGGGACACCAGCCAGAAAATGACCCTGGCCGGGTGATCGCCGCCGCGGGCCGTCAGCGTGCAAGACGGCCCGCGGACGGCGGCGGGGATTAGTATTTTTCAGGAATGATTTTGAATGGATAGTCCTTTTCCTTGTAGGTCTTGCCGATTTTGCGCTTGGGCAGCTCGATCTTGTCCCGCTTCACCTCTTTGTACTCGATGGAGCTCAGCAGGTGGGTGATGAGGTTGAGGCGGGCCCGCTTCTTGTCGTCCGAGCGGACCACATGCCATGGCGCCCAGGGCGTGTCGGTGTGGGTGAACATGTCGTCGCGGGCGCGAGTGTATTCATCCCATTTATCATAGGATTTGATGTCCATGGGCGAGAGCTTCCACACCTTGCGCGGGTCGTCGATGCGCGAGGTCAGACGCCGGGTCTGCTCATCGGGATTGACCTCGAGCCAGTACTTGATCAGGATGATGCCTGATTCGATCATCATCTTTTCAAAGTCCGGTACCACCCCGAGAAAGCGCTGGGCGATCTCCTCGGTGCAAAAACCCATCACCCGCTCGACCCCGGCCCGGTTGTACCAGCTGCGGTCGAAGATGACCACCTCGCCGGCCGCCGGAAGGTGCGGTAGGTAGCGCTGGGCGTACATCTGCGATTTTTCTCGCTCGGTCGGCGCGGGCAGGGCGACGACGCGGAAAATCCGCGGGCTGACCCGCTCGGTGATGGCCTTGATGCACCCCCCCTTGCCAGCGCCGTCACGTCCCTCGAAGACAACGCAGACCTTGAGTCCCTTGTGCACCACCCACTGCTGGAGCTTGACCAGCTCGCCATGGAGCCTGGCCAACTCCTCGTCATAGACCTTGCGGGTGAGTTTCTCGGTCTTGTCGATTGCTTTCTTCTTTGCCGCCGCCTTTTTCTTGTTCATGCTCGTCCTCCTGGAGATGACTCGGGGCGCGTGCCATGGCATCGATGCCGATGCTGCCATGGTCGCCGGGGGGAAGCTTCCTCCTGGCCGTGGATAGATCTGGTCAAAAACAGCATAACACACCGACCTTGCAGTTTAAACCCTTGTCTTGCAAGCTGTTTACGGTAATTGTATGCACAGGGCAGGGGGAACGCAATCGCCCCGACCCGGATTCCCCATCCCCCATAGCGGAAATCCGGTTTCCCTCTGATGACGGAGGTGCGTCATGGAGCAAAAGCAGAGCAGCGGCATCAGCGGCTGGATCGGCAATCTGTTCCGACCGCGGGGCGGCGACGGCGAGGCCGAGGCAATCCACCAGGCCACTGAGCAGGCGGTGCAGGTGGCTGACCCGACCATCCGCCTGGCCAGCCGCTACCGCAAGGTGCTGCGCGAGCCGGTGGCTGGCGCCATGCACTACTGCCGGACGCTGTTTGCAGCCATCCCCGGGCCGGTGCAGCTGAGCCGCGATGGCTACCATAGCGATCCGGTGGTCAAGGCACTGTTTGCCTCGCCCGAGGAACTCGAGGAGGTGCTGCGCATCAACCCACAGCTCAATCGACTGCGGCAGCAGGGCCAACGCGGCGAGATGACGGCGATGATGACCATGCTGTCCGGTGAGCGGACCATGTTCGGCCATCAGCAGGTCGGCGAGACCCTCATGCGGGACGTGGCCATGCGGGCGGTGAGCTTTTCCGACCATCGCATCGTTGCCGCGGCGGCCAGCCTGGACGGGGCCAGGACGGGCGTGGTCCACCGGGGCATGGAGGTGCTGGCCACCGTGGCCATGGAGCGGATCACCACCCTGCGCACCCGCCGGTCCGAGTTGCAGGAACAGAAGATCCGCCTCAAGGGGATGATGAAGATCCTGGGCGGCCGCAACCATGTCTGTGAGATGTTCGCCGCGCCCAGCTCGACCAACCGCGACGAGCTGCGCAAGGCCGAAGAGGCGCTGGCCGAGGTGGATCGCGAGTTGGCGGAACTACAGGCCAGCTTCGCCACCCCAGAGCATGCCCTTGGCCAGTTGGAAGCAATCCTGCGCGCGCCGGAGAAAACGCTGACCGCCCGGCGGCAGTCCTTCCGCCTCGACTGGAAGGGCATCCGCGTTGACGATCAACCGGAGGTCGAGGGTCATGCCATCGACCTGGCCGAATTCCTCGTTGGCGAGGAACTGCGGCGCTCGGCCGTGCTGGTGACCTTTGCCCTGCAACCGGCCGCGGCTGCGTAGCCCCCAGGAGGCGCCAGATGACGACCGAGAACAGACAGACCAGCACGACCGTCCCCCTCGGCTGGCTGCGCGGCTACCAGAAAGACTGGCTGCGGCCGGACCTGATGGCCGGCCTGATTACCGCCGCGGTGGTCATCCCCAAGGCCATGGCCTACGCGACCATCGCCGGCCTGCCGGTGCAGGTGGGCCTGTACACGGCGCTCTTCCCGATGCTCATCTATGCCTTGCTCGGCACCTCCCGGCCGCTCAGCGTCAGCACCACCACCACGATTGCGATCCTGGTGGCCACCCAGCTGAGCATGGTCGCGCCCGACGGCGATGCCGCCGCCCTGATGCGGGCCTCGGTCACCCTGACCCTGCTGGTGGGCATTCTCCTCACGCTGGCTTCATTGCTCCGGCTCGGCTTTGTCGCCAACTTCATCTCCGAGCCGGTGCTGATCGGCTTCAAGGCCGGGATCGGCCTGGTCATCGTCCTGGACCAGATCCCCAAACTGCTCGGCGTCCACTTTACCAAGAGCGGCTTTGTCCACAACCTGGCGGCGCTGGCCCAGGCCATCCCCGAGACCTCGCTGGCCACCTTTGCCGTCGGCGCGACCATGATTGTCCTGCTGGTCGGCCTAGAGCACTTTGCCCCCCGCGTCCCGGCGCCGCTGATCGCAGTGGCCGCCGGCATTGGCGCCATGGGGCTGTTCGGGCTCCAAGCCCATGGCGTCGAGGCGGTCGGTCATATCCCCCGCGGCCTGCCGTCCCTGGTTTTGCCGGACCTGTCGCTTATTGAAGAACTCTGGCCCGGGGCCCTGGGCATCGCCCTGATGAGCTTCACCGAGACCATCGCCGCCGGCCGCGCCTTTGCCGCCAGCAACGAGCCGCCCCTGCAGCCGAACCGGGAACTGCTGGCCACCGGGCTGGCCAATGCCTGCAGTTCGGTCCTGGGCGCCATCCCCTCGGGCGGAGGCACCTCGCAGACCGCGGTCAACCGGCTGGCCGGCGCACGCACCCAGGTTGCCGCCCTGATCACCGCCCTGGCAGCCCTGCTGACCATGCTGGTGCTGGCCCCGCTGATGGGCCTCATGCCCCAGGCCACCCTGGCGGCGGTGGTCATCGTTTACTCGATCGGGCTGATTGAGCCGGCCGATTTCCGCGCCATCCTCACCATCCGGCGAATGGAGTTCCTCTGGGCTCTGGTTGCCCTGGCCGGGGTTGTCCTGCTGGGGACGCTCAAGGGCATCCTGGTCGCCATCGTGGTATCGCTGTTCGCGCTGGCCGCGCAGATGACTGACCCGCCGGTACGGGTGCTGGGGCGCAAGCCGGGAACCAACGTCTTCCGGGAGCTCTCGCCCGCACACCCGGAAGACGAGACCTTTCCCGGCCTGCTGATAGTGCGCCTGGAGGGGCGGGTCTTCTTCCTCAACGCCGAACGGATTGCGGAGAAGATCCGGCCCCTGGTCGAGCAGACCGCTCCCAAGGTGGTGGCCTTTGATCTCAGCGCGGTCTTTGACCTGGAGTATTCGGCCCTGAAGATGCTGATCGAGGCCGAACGCCGGCAGCGCGAACGGGGGGTGATGCTCTGGCTGGTGGGCCTCAACCCCGCGGTGCTCGCCATGGTGCAGCGATCTTCGTTGGGAGCCGTGCTCGGGCGGGAGCGGATGCACTTCAGCCTGGAGCAGGCCGTGGCCCGGTACCGGGAACTCTCCCCTTGACACGGATCAATGTTATAGTACATTGACCTGACAAGGGAGGATGCGCCATGGGCATGAACCGATCGGACCTGACAGCCCGCCAGCGGGAGTTCTTTGACTATCTCCACCACCGCATCACCGGCGGCAAGGGCGCACCCAGCCTCCGCCAGGCCGCGGACGAGCTGGGCATCAGCCACACCGCCGTGGCCAGCCTCGTGC
>CAZFPV010000151.1:0-2863 GCA_964521155.1 uncultured Desulfobulbus sp.
CAGGCGGCCAGGTACTGAAGGGGGCGATGCAGAGGGCGGCGTTGGCGTAGCGGCGGTCGTCGGTGACCTCCATACCTATCCAATCCGGAGGCTCAAAGTGTTGTTTTTCTGATGACAATTCAATTTCAGCAACGATCAGCCCCTGGTTGAGGCCGAAGAACTCGTCCACCTCCCAAACAAACCCCTTGAACGGGATGGTATAGCGTTTTTTTTCGATCTGAGGCTGCGGGCAGAGGGTATCCAGCATGGCCTTGGCCTCTTTGACGGGGATCTCGTACTCGTACTCGGATCGGGTTATGCCAGTCGCGGCCCCCTTGATCGTCAGAAAACCTTTGTCTCCGGCGACACGCACCCGGACAGTGCGCGCTCGTTCGGCGCAGAGATATCCCTGGCGGTACCAGACGCCCTCGACTAGGCCGCGCCATCCATCTCCGGCAAGAAGGAATTTTCGTTCTATTTCCTGAGCCATGCTGTTCTCCTGTTCCGAGAGGGTGTTTGGGGCCGCTGGAAATCGCCGGCATGGGTTTGATCGATCCCACAAGCAGACCAGTACGTTGGCGTACGGAAGCTTCTTCAAAATAGTCCCTTTGCCGTTATTATACAAGCCATGTCCGGACGATTGTCCACCATGCCGTCTCCAGTGCGCGACAATCAGCATTCAAGACAAAATATTGAATCTCCGATTATATTGGACCCGATTCCCCTGCCTCCCGTTCTTTCCTTGACACCTCCGGGACAGCTTGGTATCAAGGTGCTGCATCCCCTCCCGTTGCCAGATACAGGTACCCCATGCATGATAGAATTGCCCGGCCCTTCACCCTGCTTGCCACCCTTCTGTTCCTTGCCCAGCCCCTGCACGCGGCCGAGGACACCATCCTGAGCGCCATCAAGGAGGCTACCAAGCAATACCAGAGCGGCGATTACAGCGGCGCCTCCTCCAACCTCGACTACGCCTCACAGCTCATCCGCCAGAAGAAGAGCGAGCGGATGAAGGCCCTGCTGCCCGCTCCCCTGTCAGGTTGGGAAGCCAAGGAGGCCAGCGCCCAGGCACTCGGCGCCGCGGTTCTGGGCGGCGGCGTCACTGTCAGCCGGGATTACACCAGGGGGCAGTCGCTCATCAGCGTCGAGATCGTCTCGGATTCACCGGTGTTGCAGTCGGTGCTGATGATGATCAACAACCCGCTGTTTGCCGGCGCCGGCGGCGGCAAGCTGGAGACCATCAAGGGCAACCGCTCGATTCTCAAATATGATTCCGGCAAGAAGAGCGGCGAGTTGTACATCGTGGTGGCCTCACGATTTGTGATCACCATCAAGGGCCGCCAGGTCTCCCGGGAGGATCTGCTTGCCTATGGCGAAGCCATGGATTACCGGGTGCTGGAAAAGAACTGAACCGAATACCGATTGATTCGGCGGAGATGCGGCAGACAGCATCCGCCGGAGGCAACAAACCATGGCCTTACGGGGAATGCTGATGAGGTTTTTCCCGAGCGAGGGTGGTAGCCCCTGTTACACCTGGTAAAGAATTGGCCTTCTTCCTGTAACAGGGGTTTTTTCTTGTCTTCACACAGAGGGTGCACGACGTGGGCAACGAGGAGAAGCACAAGCAGCCGATTCGACAGGAAATCACCGATGAGGCTGTGTTCAAGGTGGCCAAGGAGATTGTGGTCAAGTTTATCGAGGTGGGGAAAATTTCGCCCGCTTCCTTCGAAGAGACCTTTGACCGGGTTTTCAAGGCCGTCGAGCGGACGGTGCGCTCAAAATGAGTTCCGCCGCCCTGCTTGACCCCACCCGCAACACGACTCCGACCGATCCCCGGCACGTCCATCTCATCGGCATCTGCGGCACCGGCATGGCTGCCCTGGCCGGGATGCTCCAGCAGCAGGGGCTGCGGGTCACCGGATCGGACCAGAACGTCTACCCGCCCATGTCCGACTTCCTTGCCCGACTCGGGATCGAGGTGATGGCCGGCTACGCCGCCGCCAATCTCGCAGCCCGGCCGGATCTGGTGATCGTCGGCAACGTGGTCCGGGTCACCAATCCCGAGGCTGTCGAACTGGGCCGGCTCGGCCTGCCCTATCTCTCCATGCCCCAGGCTCTGGGCCATTTCTTTCTAGCCGGCAAGACCTCGCTGGTGGTGGCGGGGACTCACGGCAAGACCACCACCAGCTCGCTGCTGGCCACCACCCTGCACCGCATGGGCGCGACCCCCGGATTCATGATCGGCGGCCTGGTCGAGGCCTTCGGCAGCAACTCCAACGTCAGCGATGGGCCATATTTCGTGGTCGAAGGAGACGAGTACGACACCGCCTTTTTCAACAAGGTCTCCAAATTTCAGCATTACCGGCCGCACTGCGCCATCCTCACCTCGGTGGAGTTCGATCACGCCGACATCTTTGCCGATTTGGCGGCCATCAAGGCCTCCTTCGCCGAGTTCATCGGCCGCATCCCGGAGGCCGGCGCCCTGGTAGCCCATGGGGACGATCCAGTGGTGGTGCGCCTGGCCGCGGCGGCCCGCTGCACGGTACTCGATTACGGCGTGGGCGAGCAATGCGCCTGGCGGCTTGTCGACTACGCCGCCCAGGGGCTCGCCGGCGAGTTCACGGTCCTGCACCAAGGCCAGCCCCTTGGCCGTTGCCGTCTGCCCATGCCCGGCCTGCACAACGGCCTCAACGCCCTGGCGGTGATTGCCCTGCTCAGCCATCTCGGGTTTGCCTTTGATGCCATCGTCCAGGGGCTTTCCGCCTTCGAGGGCGTCAAGCGGCGGCAGCAGATCCGCGGTGTGGCCGGTGGCGTCACCGTGATTGACGATTTCGCCCACCACCCGACCGCGACCCATGTCCGCTATCCGTACGCCTACGGGCCC
>CAZFPV010000151.1:2873-5499 GCA_964521155.1 uncultured Desulfobulbus sp.
GTCTTTGAGCCGCGCACCAACTCCAGCCGCCGGGCCGTGTTTCAGGCAGAGTATGCCGGAGTCTTCGGTGCGGCCGACCAGGTGGTGATCCGCGAGCATGTGCCGCTGGACGCGGTGCCCGTTGACGAGCAATTCTCCTCGCCCCAGCTGGCGATCGATCTCCGGGCTCGAGGCGTCCAGGCGCTTTCGCTGGCCGACACCGACGCCATCCTGGCCCATCTCAGCGTGACCTGCCGGCCCGGCGACGTGGTCGCCATTCTCTCCAACGGCGGTTTCGACGGCATCCACGACCGCCTGCTCACCCTGCTCGGACAAGCGGCTTGACAGGCGAAGCCATTCTTTTATAATTCCTACTACTTTTTGTCGAGAGCGGTCGGACCCGGTCCCCGCCCTTTCTTGTCCTTTCGAGAAGGAGTCTGCCCATGAATATTGCCGTGATGAGAGAGGCCCATCCGGGCGAGACCCGGGCGCCCATGGTCCCCGCCACCGTCGAGCGTCTGGTCAAGCTGGGGGCGGAGATGGTGGTGGAGTCGGGAGCGGGCCTGTCCTGCCGCTTCGAGGACGCGGCCTATACCGCCATTGGGGCGACCGTCTCCGCTGATCGCGAGGCCATGCTGCGCGCGGCCGATGTGGTCCTGCGCCTGCGCAAGCCGCCCCTGGCCGAGATCAGCCTCATGCGGCCTGGCACAATCCATATCAGCTACCTCGACCCCTTCAACGAGCTGGAACTGGTGCAGGCTCTGACCGCGGCGTCTATCAGCGCCGTCAGCCTGGAGATGATCCCCCGCACCACCCTGGCGCAGAAAATGGACGTGCTCAGCTCCCAGGCCAACCTGGCCGGTTACGTCTCGGTACTGCTGGCCGCCTCCCACCTGGATAAGATCCTGCCGATGATGACCACGCCCGCGGGCACCATCAAGCCGGCCAAGGTCTTTATCATCGGCGTCGGCGTGGCCGGACTCCAGGCCATTGCCACCGCGCGAAGGCTTGGCGCGCGCGTCGAGGCCTTCGACACCCGCCCGGTGGTCGAGGAGCAGGTCAAATCATTGGGCGCCAAGTTCGTCAAGGTCGATCTCGGTCAGACCGGCCAGACCAAGGACGGGTACGCCACCCAACTGACGCCCGAGCAGATGGCGATGCAGAAACAGGGCATGGCCAAGGCCTGCGCCCAGGCGGACATTGTCATCACCACGGCCCAGCTGTTTGGCCGGCCTGCCCCGCGCATCGTCGATGCGGCCATGATCGCCGGCATGCAGCCCGGCTCGGTCATCGTCGATATGGCGGTGGAAACCGGCGGCAACGTCGAGGGCTCAGTCCTCGATGAGGTGGTGGAAATTTCGGGCGTCAAGGTGGTGGGGCTCGGCAATCTGCCCGGTCATGTGGCCCTGACCGCCAGCCAGATGTATTCGTCCAACCTCGGCAACTTCATCGCCCACTTCTGGGACGCGGAGGGCAAGACCTTCCGCCTCGACCTGAACGACGACATTCTCAAGGGAGCGCTGGTCACCCACGACGGCGCCCTCTTCAGCGAAATGTACAAGAGTATCATCAACAAGTGAGGCCTGCGATGACCGCCGTGTATCTGACCTTCATTTTCGTGCTGGCTATTTTTCTTGGCTTTGAGTTGATCTCCAAGGTCCCCTCGACCTTGCACACGCCGCTGATGTCCGGCTCCAACGCCATCTCCGGCATCACCCTGATCGGCGCCCTGGCCTCGATGCAGACCTCGCACCATGGCTTCACCGTCCTGCTCGGCACGCTGGCTGTGGTCCTGGCCACCGTCAACGTGGTCGGCGGGTATGCGGTCACCGATCGGATGCTGTCCATGTTCAAGAAGAAGGACAAGGGAGGGGCGCAATGAACCTGGACCAAGTCGGCATCAACTTCGTCTATGTGCTTTCCGCAGCCCTGTTCATCTTCGGCTTGAAGATGCTCAGTTCACCGGCCACGGCCCGCAAGGGCAACCTGTTGTCTGCCCTGGGCATGCTGATCGCCATCGTCGCCACTCTGCTGGCCCAGGGGCTTGACTTCCGCTGGATTCTCGCCGGCATGCTCCTGGGCACGGCCATCGGCGCCGCCGGGGCTTATTTTGTCAAGATGACCGCCATGCCCGAAATGGTGGCCCTGTTCAACGGCTTCGGCGGTCTGGCCAGCCTGCTCCTGGCCTGGGCCGAATACCACCAAAATCCGGCCATGAGCGCAGTCATCACCGCCATTGTCGCCCTTTCAGTCTTCATCGGCGGCGTCACCTTCACCGGTTCCATGGTGGCCTTCGGCAAGCTGGCCGGCAAGATTCCACAAAAGGCCATTGTCTTCAAAGGCCAGCACCTGATCAACGGCGCCATTCTCCTGGCCGCCATCGGCGCGAGCGCCCTCTTTGTCCTCGCTCACGGCGCCACCGCCGGCTACCTGCTGTTTCTGGTCATTGTCCTGGTGTCGCTCGGCTTTGGCGTCACCTCGACCATTCCTATCGGCGGGGCCGACATGCCGGTGGTCATTTCGCTGTTGAACAGCTATTCCGGCCTGGCAGCCTGTGCCGCCGGCTTCGTGGTCTCCAACAACATTCTCATTGTTGCCGGCGCCCTGGTCGGGGCCAGCGGCATCATCCTCACCCAGATCATGTGCA
>CAZFPV010000152.1:0-380 GCA_964521155.1 uncultured Desulfobulbus sp.
GTTCAGGGCCAGGTTGGCCTGGGCGGCGCCACCTCGACCACTACGGTGGACATCTCCGAGACCTATCTCACCCGCGCCCAGGCCAACCTGGCCCTGAACGGCTTCGGCGGACCGCTGCACCAGACCGTCGAGGCCGACTGCCTGGAGTGGCTGAAGCGATGCCCCGAGCGGTTCGGCCTGATCTTCGTCGATCCGCCCACCTTCTCCAATGCCCGCCACCGCAAGCAGACCTTTGACGTTCAGCGCGATCACCCCCAGCTGCTCAATCTGGCCATGCACCATCTGGCCAAGAACGGCCTGCTGATCTTCTCCACCAACTTCCGCAAGTTCAAGCTGGAGGAGTCGCTGGGCCGCCAGTTCGAGGTGCGTGAGATCAGCGG
>CAZFPV010000152.1:390-5493 GCA_964521155.1 uncultured Desulfobulbus sp.
GCCGGGGACGCTGCCCCGGAGACGGGACACCCATGACCGCCAATCCCGCCGAGGAGCTGGTTGCCATCGTCGATCGGGACAACAGTCCCATCGGTGCGGTCAGCCGCCGGATCATGCGGCAGCAGCAGTTGATCCACCGTTCCTGTTACATCCTGGTGTTCAACCGCCAGGGCGAGCTGTTCATCCAGATGCGGACCCGGAGCAAGGACATCTACCCCGGTTACTGGGATCTGGCCGCCGGCGGCGTGGTGCTTGCCGGGGAAAGTTACGAGGAGTCGGCCCGACGTGAGCTGCGGGAGGAACTCGGCCTGGACGGCGTGCCGCTCACGTTTCACTTTGACCAGTACTATGAGGATGGCGGCAACCGGGTCTGGGGCCGCGTCTTCTCCTGCACCCATGACGGTCCCTTCACCCTGCAGGCGGAAGAGATCGAGTATGGCCGCTTCATCGCCCCGGCCGAAATCGAGCAGTTGCACCAGACCGAGCCGTGCACGCCCGACGGCTTGATTCTTTTGCGGCGGTTGGGGGTATAGGCGGCTGTTCACCCAGATTTTCGGTTCTGTTTCGCCTTCGGCCCACCAGAACAGAACTGACTGAATTCATGGAAGAATCCATGTACGTTCACATCGCCCGCCAGCCGATCTTCAACGCCAGCAAACGACTGTTTGCCTACGAACTGCTTTTCCGCCAGACGCTGGGCCTGGGGCTGGGTGAACTCAGCGGCGACCGGGCCACCACCAGCCTGCTCTCCACCACCTTTCTCACCGAAGGGATCGACAAGGTGGCGGGCAACAAGCCCTGCTTCATCAACTTCACCAAGAACCTGCTGGTCAGGCAGATCGCCAGTTCCTTCCCCAGGGACAAGATCATCATCGAGATCCTCGAGGATGTGCCGCCGACCCCGGAGGTGCTCGAGGCCTGCCGCAGCCTTGTCGAACTCGGCTACACCCTGGCGCTGGACGACTTTGTCTACGACAAGCGCTACTTGCCTCTGATCGAGTTCATCCGCATCATCAAGATGGATTACCGTCTCTCCACTGCCGACGAGATCGAACGGGTGCTGTACCGGCTGTCCCACTTCAAGCTGCAATTCCTGGCCGAAAAAATCGAGACCTACGAAGAGTTCGAGCACGCCCGCAAGCTGGGGTTTCACTATTTCCAGGGCTATTTCTTCGCCCGGCCGGAAGCGATCCGGATGAAGGAGGTTTCCGCGTTCAAGGCCAACCAGTTCCGGCTGCTGGCCGAGATCAACCGCAAGGACTACTCTATCGACAAGCTGGAACGGATCATCTCAGCAGACGTGGCCATCGCCTACAAGCTCCTGCGCTACATCAATTCGGCCTTTTTCTACCTCTTGCAAAAGGTGGACTCGATCCGACGGGCCATCATCTATCTTGGTGAAAAGGAAATCCACCGCTTCGTCACCCTGGTTATCGTCTCCAACCTGGCGGCGGACAAGCCGCAGGAGTTGCTGCGGCTCTCCCTGGTCCGGGGACGATTCTGCGAACTGCTGGCCAAGAACGGCATCCACGCCGACCTCAGTTCGGAACTATTTCTCCTGGGCTTGTTTTCGATGCTGGACGCCATCCTGGATGCGCCCTTGCCGGTCATGATCAACACTATCCCCCTGGCCGACGAGGTCAAGGAAGCGATCATCCATCAGCGGGGACCCTTCGCCCCCTTGCTCCAAGCAGTGATTGCCTATGAGCAGGGCCAGGCGGAAGAGTGCCTGCACTCCTGGCAGCAGCTGGGAGTGGATGGGGAGAAGGTGTACGAGCTGTATCTGGCGGCGATCCAGTTCGCCGCGATCATCGACTGACTGGCGTCGGCGATGGCGCGACAGTCGCAAGCTCGGCGGCTGGCAGCCGCACCTGGAGCAGGTCGCCGTTGCGGCTGAAACGGGTGGCATTGCCGGCAATCTCGCCTGACCAGCGCACCACCTGGTCCAGAATGTGGCCGGCAAAGACGCCGGTGGCGATCTGCGGCACGAAGGGGGTTGGCTGCAGGGTCTGGTCGCCGACCACGAGCGGCTCCAGATTGTTGACATAAAGGGGCCTGATCAGCACCTCGGCCAGCCGGGCGCCGCGGAAGGTGATGGTTGGCAGCAGGCCGTAGAGTTTGGCGTCGGTGGCGTGGTGACGGACGGTCTTGGAGCTAAGCGAGTAGTTGCCGAGCGAATAGAGGATGAGACCCTTGCCGTGCACCTCGAGGCCCTGGGCCACATGGGGGTGGTGGCCAAGCACCACTGAGGCCCCGGCATCGACCAGGCGGCGGTAGGCCCGTGCCGACTCCGGGCTGGGCACATGTCGGTACTCGGCGCCGCCGTGGATGGAGACGATGACGATATCGGCCCTGGCCGCGGCTTCGCGGACGGCGGCCAGGGCCGCTTCCGGCTCCTCCTCTTTGAACTCGGCCACATTGGCCGCGTTGCCCCAGGCGAGAAAGGCGATGGTCTGATCGTGGCCGGGCAGCCGGAACAACACCGCCCCCTGCCGGGAACCGGCGCCGGCCCAAACAATCGGCCGGGTACGAGCCAGGCGGGTCAGGTGGGCCTCGGTATCGCGAATGCCCGCCTCGCCGGCGTCGCCCATGTGATTATTGGCAAGCGAAGCGAGGTTGAACCCGGCCCGCTCGATTGCAAGAAGCGAATCGAGCGGCGCGTTGAAGGCGAACATCTTCTTCAACACCGGCGGCCGATCGGTGATCGGTGTCTCCAGGTTGACGAAGTTGAGATCGCCCTGGCGGAGGATGGGCAGGACCGCATCATGCACCCGGTAGCGCAGCTGCCGCAACTCCTCGGGGTAGTGCTGCACCGGATGGGCGCAGTCGCCCACCGCGTTCAAAACCAGCCGCCCCGGGTCGCGTTCGCCCTGCCCAGCGGCGGCGTTGCCCGCCTGGCCGAGGAAGGTCAGCAGCAGTACAAGGAGCAGCCCGGCCGTTCTCATTGCCCGGCGATCAGCGGCAGGGTGGCGCGCAGGTCGCGCTCCAGATCGTCCCAGAGGGCAAACAGCCGTTCAATGCCCCCTGTGGCCAACCCGGCCATGGCGGTGAACAGCTCGGGCTGGAAGGGCGCGCCCTCGGCCGTGGTCTGGACCTCGATCCAGCGACCGTCCCGGCTCATGACAAAGTTGGCGTCCACATCGGCGGCCGAATCCTCACCATAGTCCAGATCAAGCACAGCTCGCCCCTCGACCACGCCGGCGCTGACCGCGGCCACCGGCAGGATCGCGGGCAGGCTCTCCAACTGGCCGCGCTCGACCATCCGTGCCAAGGCCACCCGGATCGCCAGGGCCCCGCCGGTGATCGAGGCGCAGCGGGTGCCGCCGTCGGCGTTGACCACATCGCAATCGACCCGCAGGGTTCGCTCGCCCAGGCTGCGCAGATCGACCATCATCCTGAGCGACCTGCCGATCAGCCGCTGGATCTCCTGGCTGCGGGCGGAAACCCCGGTGACCGCCTCGCGCCGGCCCCGACTGTGGGTGGCGCAGGGCAGCATGCCGTACTCGGCCGTGATCCAGCCCTGCCCCCTGTCCTTGAGAAAGGGCGGCACTCTGTCCTCCACGGTCACGGCGCAGAGCACATGGGTGTTGCCCATGCGCATCAACACCGAACCGTCGGCGTTGGGCTGCACGCCGTATTCAACCAGCACTGGACGCAGGTCATCGCTGGATCGGTTTTGGTCACGCATACATCCTCCTTGTTTTCCTGAGAGGCTGCGACCGCCGCGGGTTGCGGCGAACAGAGGTGGGGTAGGGCCTTAGAACACGACCACGGTGATGCCGGCATTGGCGCGGTTGAGGTCACGGTGCTCGGCCAGAAAGGGAAAGCGCCGCACCAGTTGACGGCCCCGGCCCGAACGCCCCTCGAAGTCCTCGCCGGCGATGATCTCGCGGATGCGGCCGGCATGGTGGAGAAAGTCCAGCTGCCGCCGCACCGCCGCCTTGATCGCCCCGCCCTCGCCGCTTGAGCCATAGCCGTGGATCAGGGTCATCACCCGGACGCCCTGGGCCTGGCCGGCGGCAAGCTCCAGGTTCAGCCGGTCGAGCGCCTGCCGCACCAGCGGCATGCCCCGTTCCAGATTGACCGTGCGGTGCGGGCTCGCGCCGGCGTGTACCGTGGTTCCATTCAGTTCAGCGCCGCAAAACGGGCATCGCCCCTGCCCTGCCGTCTCGTTGCCACAGACCTCGCAGACCAGCGGCGGCGTTGTTCCGTCCTCGGATCGCACTGACAGGCGCTCCTACCGCCTGCGGACCTCGATGACCGCCGGCAGCTGCAGGATGTGCTGCTGCAGCAGCTGCAGATGCTTGAGGTCGACCACCTCGACCACCACCTCCAGTTCGGCCATGTTGTCCACGGTCTTGCGGGCGCTAAGCTCGACGATGTCGGCATCATCGGCGCTGAGCGAGCCGCTGATGTCGGCGATCAGGCTCTTGCGGTTCTCGGCCCGGACCAGGAGTGCCGCCCGGTGAGTGTTGTGGGTCGAGGCCGACCAGGAGACGTCGATCCAGCGGGTGGGGTCGGTGGCCTGCAGGTTGGCGCATTCGGCCTTGTGGATACTGATGCCCGATCCGGTGGTGATGAAACCGATGATGGCGTCGCCCGGCACCGGGTGGCAGCACTGACTGGCCCGGATGAGCATGCCGTCGATGCCGTCGATGTCGAGCAGGCCGCGCTTGGACTGTTGCGCCTTGCCGTCCTTGGCCGTGCGCTGGGCCCGTTCGACCATCTCGGCTGTACGCCGCCGTTCCTCGGCCTCGCGGAACTCCTCCGGCTGCAGGGTCCGCATCAGGTGGGGTATGGTGAGCGAGCCGTTGCCTACCCGCACCAGCATATCGTCGAGGGAGGCGCAGCGCAGTTCCTTGAGCAGCAAGCGGAGATGGCCGCTCTTGAGCAGGCCGCGCAGGTTGACGTCGTATTTTTTCAGTTCCCGGTCGCAGATCTCCTGGCCGAGTTTCAGCGACCGTTCCCGCTCCTCCTGGCGCAGATACTGGCGGATGCGGGTGCGGGCGCGGCTGGTCTTGACCAGCTGCAGCCAGGCCCGCCTGGGGTGCTGGTTCTTCTGGGTGAAGATTTCGACGATGTCGCCGCTCTGCAGTTCGTGCT
>CAZFPV010000153.1:0-5487 GCA_964521155.1 uncultured Desulfobulbus sp.
CGCCGGCGGTCAGCATCTCCTCGCCGGTGAGCTGGCTGTGGGTGGTGCTGGCCGGATGGATGGCCAGGCTTTTGGCGTCGCCGACATTGGCCACATGGCTGAACAGTTGCAGCCCGTCGATGAATTGCCGGCCGGCGGTTAGGCCGCCCTTGACCCCGAAGGTGACAATGGCCCCCGCGCCCATTGGCATGTACTTTTGGGCCGCCTCGTAGCTCGGGTGCTCCGCCAGGCCCGGATAGGATACCCAGCCGACTCGCCCGTGCTGCTGCAAGAACGTTGCCACCCGACCCGCGTTGGCCACGTGCCGTTCCATGCGCAGGCTCAGCGTCTCGATTCCCTGCACCGTCAGCCAGCTGTTGAAGGGCGAGGCACAGGCGCCGATATCTCGCAGCATCTGCACCCGGGCCTTGAGGATGAAGGCCGGCGCCCCGAGCGAGCTGTATACCAGGCCGTGATAGGAGGGGTCGGGCTCGGTGAAGCCCGCGAATCGGCCGCTGGCCCAGTCAAAGGTCCCCGCATCGACCACCATGCCGCCCAGGCAGGTGCCGTGGCCGTTGAGGAACTTGGTGGTACTGTGGGTAACAATGTTGGCCCCCCACTCCATGGGCCGGCAGAGGTAGGGCGTGGCCAGGGTGTTGTCGATCACCAGCGGCAGGCCGTTGGCCCGGGCGATGGCGCTCACTTCCGCGAAGGGGAAGACCGTCAGGCCCGGATTGCCCAGGGTCTCGCCGTAGATCAGCCGGGTGTTGGCGCGGATGGCGCGGGCAAAAGCCTCGGGCTCGGCCGGGTCGACAAAGGTTGCCTCGATGCCCAGCCGTGGCAGGGTGTAGCGCAACTGGTTATAGGTGCCGCCGTACAGGCTGCTGCTGGAGACGATGTGATCGCCGGCGCCGCAGACTGTGAGAAAGGCCAGGGTCTGGGCGCCGTGGCCGCTGCTCGCTGCCAGCGCGCCGATGCCGCCTTCCAGATCGGCGACCCGCTGTTCGAGCACGTCGGTGGTCGGATTCATGATCCGGGTATAGATGTTGCCGAACTCCTTGAGGGCAAACAGGTCGGCCGCATGGGCCGTATCCCGGAAGTTGTAGGAAGTGGTCTGGTACAGAGGCACGGCCCTGCTGCCGGTGTGCGGGTCGGGGCTCTGACCGGCGTGGAGTTGGCGGGTGGAAAAACCGAAACGTCGTGGCGATGCGGTCATGGGCATTCTCCTTGCGTGAAGGGTGCGATTGCTTCAGGCCGGCCGCAGCCGCGCCGGACGGGAATGGGAACGGGGGCTTTTCCGGTGCCTTGTCCCATCTCCGCTCTTTTTACCTGTTCCCCAATCGGAACAAAATAAAAATAACCACGGACCGGACCGATTCCGCTGCAGATTGTCCCGGCGGAAAGGGGCTGCCGGGAACTGGGCGCGCAGAAAACGATTTCACTGAGGCAGACTCTCGGGTACCATTTTCCTGCAAGCCCTTGCAAAGGTTGCAAACGCAGAACCCGCGCAGGTGTGCCCACTCGCACCAGCGCCAACCAGAGCCACTGGATGGCCAAGCCCAAACCCGTACCCCGTACGAGCAGCATGCATCACTTTCACCACAGACTGCAGGGATCTTGGCTTACCGGTGTGCTTCTTCTGGCAGCATTTCTGTTCCTGATCGCACCGGCCACCGACGCCGGCGCCACCGGTCACGCCGCTATCGGTCCCTCTCCGGCGGCGCCGGGACAGATGCAATCGCCGCTTCCCCTGCGGGTCCGCGGCGACCACAACTATCCGCCCTACGAGTTCATCAACGCCCAAGGCCAGCCCGACGGCTTCAACGTGGATATCATCCACGCCGTGGCCAAGGCCATGGGGCTTGCCGTGGCCATCGATCTCGGCCCCTGGGACGAGGTGATGGCCCAGCTTGAGCAAGGCCGCATCGATGCCCTCATCGGCATGTTCAACACCCCCGAACGGGACAAGCGCTTCGATTTCTCCATTCCCCACTTCATCGCCTCCTACGCAGTCTTTGTCCGCAAGGGTTCGCCGATCCGGTCGTTCGACGAGGCCAGAGACAAGCGAATCATCGTCCAGCAGAGCGATCTCGGCCACGATTTTATCCGGGAAAACAACATCACCACAACCATCATCCTGAAGACCAACTGGGAGGAGGTGCTCACCTCGCTTGCGCAGGGTGAAGGCGATTGCGCCATTGTCTCCCGACTCCAGGGAACGCGCCTTATCGGCAGGCTGCCGATTGCCGGGATCCACACCGTCGGCCCGCCGATCATCCAGCGAAAGTATTGCCTGGCCGTCGCCGACGGCAACAGCGCCCTGCTGGCGCAACTCAACGAGGGGTTGAGCATCATCAGAGAAGCCGGGATTTATGATGAAATCTACAACAAATGGTTCGGCGCCCACGAAGAGCGGCCCCCTGGCCTCGGTTCGGCTGCCCGTGCCCTGATCTGGGTCATCCTGCCGCTGGCCCTGCTGGCCCTCGGCGGCTTCGCCTGGTCGGCGTTGCTCAATCGGCAGATCAACCGGCGAACCGAGGCCCTGCGGAACGAACTGGCTGAGCGCAGGCGGGCGGAGCAGGCCCTGCAGGAGAGCGAGGAGCGCAACCGTCTCCTCTCCGACCTGACCATGGAGGGCATCCTCCTCCACCGGGGCGGAGTGGCTCTGGACATGAACACCAGCCTGGCACGGATGATCGGCGCCCCTCGGGAGGAGTTGCTCAATCGGGATTTTCTTGCATTCATCCATCCCGACGACCAGGCAATGGTTGGCGAGAACATTGTCAAGGAGTATGCCCCGCCCTATACCATTCGCCTGGCGCGCATGAACGGCGCCTATTTCTTCGCCGAGATCGAATCGCGCAACTTTCCGCGCCAGGGCGAGACCTGGCGAGTCAGCGCCGTCCGCGACGTCACCCGGCGGGTCCAGGCCGAGGAGGCGCTGCGAGAGAGCGAGGCGACCTTCCGCAACATCGTCCAGGCCTCACCCATGGGCATCCATCTCTACCAGCTGCAAGACGACGGCAGGTTGATCTTCATCGGCGCCAATCCGGCCGCCGACCAGTTGCTCGGAACAGAAAACAACCGCTTTGTCGGTATGACCATCGAGGAAGCATTCCCGCCGCTGCGGGACACCGAAATCCCGGAGCGATACCGACGGGCCGCCGAGGCGGGCGAGAGTTGGTACACCGAGCAGGTCGAGTATGATCACAACGATATTGCCGGCGCCTTTGAGGTGCATGTCTTCCAGATGGCGCCGGGCAAGGCGGCGGTGCTGTTCAACGACATCACCGAACGCAAGCGCTCGGAACAGGAACAAGAAAAGCTGCGCGACCAACTGGTTCAGGCCCTGAAGATTGAATCCATCGGCCGGCTGGCCGGAGGCGTGGCCCACGATTTCAACAACATGCTCGGGGTTATCCTTGGCCAGACCGAGATGGCCCTGGAGACGCTGGACCCGACCCTGCCGCTGCACGCCAGCCTCTGCCAGATCCGCGATGCGGCCCTGCGATCGGCCGACCTCACCAGGCAACTGCTCGCCTTTGCCCGCAGACAAACAGTGGCCCCACGGCAGCTCGACCTGAACAGGACCCTGGAAGGTATGCTGACCATGCTGCAACGGCTGATCGGCGAGAATGTTGAGCTGGTCTGGTTGCCCGGCAGGGCGCTGGCGCCGGTGAACATGGACCCTTCCCAGCTCGACCAGGTCCTGGTGAACCTGTGCATCAACGCCCGCGACGCCATTGACGGCACGGGCAGGATCACCATCGAGACCGCCTCCGCCGACTTCGACGACGCCTACTGCGCGGCCCACATAGGCTACACTCCGGGCGAGTACGTGCTGCTGGCGGTGAGCGACAACGGCCGCGGCATGGACGCGGAGACGCTCTCGCACCTGTTCGAGCCGTTCTTCACCACCAAGGAAACGGGCAAGGGTACGGGCCTCGGGCTGGCCACGGTGTACGGTATCGTCCGCCAGAACAATGGGTTCATCAATGTGTACAGCGAGCCCGGCCGGGGCTCGACCTTCAAGATGTACCTGCCGCGGCAGACGGCCAGGCCCGAACGCCCGGTCAGTGTGGAGGCGGTGGAACCGGTTCCGCGCGGCGAGGAAACCGTGCTGGTGGTGGAGGACGAACCCATGATCCTCGACCTGACCACCACCATGCTCGAACTCCAGGGATACACGGTGCTGCGGGCGGCCAGGCCCGACGAGGCCATCCTGCTTGCCCGAGACCATGCCGGCCGGATCGACCTGCTGATGACCGATGTGATCATGCCCGGAATGAACGGTCGCGAACTGTCCGCACGGTTGTCGCCTCTCCACCCCGAGATGCGGCAGCTGTTCATGTCCGGCTACACCGCCAACGTTATCGCCCACCATGGCGTGCTTGACGAGAACGTGCACTTCATCCAGAAACCCTTCTCCCTCAAGCAATTGGCTGCCAAGGTGAGGGAGGCGCTGGCCGGTGGCAGGACGATCAGGAGCGGCTGAGACCCGATCCTGCCGCTCCCGAGGTCGCGGATGGGCAGTGAAAGGGGTTGTTGTTGCCAAAAAAGGTATTGCTCCGATGGTTTTGCATCAGGTACACAGGCAGTTGTCTCAACCCTGGCGTGCAACAGCGGCCGCCTGCCGCGGACAACAGGAGCCCGGCCGCGCGAGCAACACCGCATGAAGGAGAACCATGAGCGATCCGACCCTGACTATCCATCCCGTCGTCCAGGCGCTGCTGGCCACCCTGTTCACCTGGGGGCTGACCGCCGCCGGGGCCGCGCTGGTCTTTCTCCACAAGGAGATCAATCCCCGCACCCTGGACGGCATGCTTGGTTTTGCCGCCGGCGTGATGATCGCCGCCAGCTTCTGGTCGCTGCTGGCGCCGGGCATCGAGATGGCCGAACAGCTGGGACACATCCCCTGGCTGACCGCCACCATCGGCTTCATGGGCGGCGGCGTCTTCATGCGTCTGACCGACAAATTCCTGCCGCACCTTCACCCGGGCATGGCCATGGCCCAGAGCGAGGGCATCAAGACCTCCTGGCAGCGCAGCACCCTGCTGGTGCTGGCCATCACCCTGCACAACATCCCCGAGGGGCTGGCCGTGGGCGTGGCCTTCGGCGCGGTGGCCGCCGACCTGCCCACCGCCACGATCGGCGGGGCCATAGCCCTGGCCATCGGCATCGGCCTGCAGAATTTCCCCGAGGGGGCCGCGGTCTCCATGCCGCTGCGCCGGGAAGGTCTGGGGCGAATGAAATGCTTCATGCTCGGTCAGGCCTCGGGCCTGGTGGAGCCGGTCGCCGGAGTGCTGGGCGCGCTGTTCGTGCTGAGGATGCAGCCCATCCTGCCTTATGCTCTCTGTTTCGCCGCCGGCGCCATGATCTTCGTGGTGGTTGAGGAACTGATTCCCGAATCGCAGCGCAATCCCCGCAACATCGACTTTGTCACCATGGCTACCCTGGCCGGTTTCGCCACCATGATGATCCTCGACGTGGCCCTTGGCTGAAGACTGC
>CAZFPV010000154.1:0-5464 GCA_964521155.1 uncultured Desulfobulbus sp.
TATACGCTCAAACCAGTGACCCTGACCGAGGAAGAGATTCGCAACTACTATTTCGGCTTCTCCAACGAGATCCTCTGGCCCCTGTTCCACGACCTGCCCTCGCGCTGCAATTTCAACCCGGCCTACTGGAAGGTCTATGAAGCGGTCAACACGAAATTCGCCCGGGCCGTGGCCGAGCACACCGACGAGAAGGACGACTACGTCTGGATCCACGACTATCAGCTGATTCTGGTCGCCGCACGGCTCAAGGCGATGGGCGTGCGCAGAGCCACCGGTTTCTTCCTGCACATTCCCTTCCCGCCGCTGGATGGGTTCGTCCGCCTGCCCTGGCGGTTCCAGATACTGGAGGCCCTGCTTCAGTACGATCTCATTGGATTCCAGACCGTACGCGACCGACGCAACTTCATGGATTGCGTCCGCATGCTCATGCCGGCGAGCCGGGTCATCGGCCATGGTCTGGTGGTTCGCTGCCTGTCGGCAGGGCGCGAGATTCTGGTTGGCACCTTTCCCATCAGCATTGATTTCAAGCAATTCGCCGATCGCGCCGCCTCCAGTGAAGTCCGAGAGCAGGCATGGATTATCCACGCCAACCTGCCCGAGCGGCAACTGATCCTCGGCATCGATCGGCTCGACTATACCAAGGGCATTCCCCTCCGCCTCCAGGCATTTGCCAATGCCCTGGAACGCTACCCGGAACTGCGCAAACAGCTGACTCTGATCCAGGTGGTGGTGCCTAGCCGGGAGGACGTGCCGGAGTACGAAGCCCTCAAGCGTGAGATCCAACGCCTGGTCGGCGAAATCAATGGCCGCTTCACCGAGGTTGGCTGGACGCCGATCCACTACATCTACCGGTCGCTGAGTCTGGTCGAGTTGCTGGCTTACTACCGCACCTGCGAAATTGCGCTGGTCACCCCGCTCAAGGATGGCATGAATCTGGTGGCCAAGGAATTCTGCGCCTGCTCTGTCGAAAACAACGGCGTCCTTATCCTGAGCGAGTTCGCCGGCGCGGCCGCCCAACTGCACACCGGCGCCCTACTGGTTAACCCCTTTGACATCGAAGGCGTCGCCGACGCCATCCACCAAGCCTGGGCCATGGATGCGTCCAGCCGAAACATACGCATGGAAAAAATGCGTCGCTCTATTCAAAGATACAACATCTTCCACTGGGTCAACGCCTTTCTCCGCGCAGGAATCCACAAGGAACTGGATCAGTTCCCGCGGGTTGAGTTGTATCTGCCCCGACCATCCCCTGCTGACGGCAGATAGGTGGCCCCGTCCGACTGCAGCCGTACTCACTGGAGCAGAAAGGTCGTTTCCAGGTAGTGAAATCAGAATCTGGACCATCAAAGGCTTTTTCATGTGATCTGGCGTACACCTAAAGCCTGCAAACAGACAGGGCGCCCCGGATGACCGGGACGCCCTGTTGCGCGTATTCAGATTGTGTGTTGTGCTGCTTAGACGTGCTTCTTCTCCGGGGCCTTCAGGCTGACCAGGATCAGGATGGCCACGCCGAGAACGGCAGCGGCAATGACGAACGGGACGAAGAAGGAACCGGTCGCAGCTTGAATCTTGCCACCGAAGTAGGGGCCGCAGAAACCGGCCACGCCCCAGGCGGTGAACAGCAGACCATAGTTGGAACCCTGAGCAGTCGGGCCATAATATTGCAGCAAGGTTGCCGGGAACAGCGTAAACATCGCGCCGTAGTTCCAGCCGATCACTGCCGCGCACAGCGCCAGCAGAGTGGCGGTGTTGCCGGCCGGGAAGAGCGCCAGGAAGGCGATTGCCTGCAGGATGAACAGGGTGATGAAGATCTTCTTGGTGCCGATCTTGTCAGCCAGCGGTCCGATCAGGATGCGGACGGCGGCATTGGTAATGGCCAGGGCTGAGGGCGCACCGGCAGCGGCCATAGAAATGGTCTTCATGGCGTCGGCAGGAATCGTGGCCTTGGCATCCAGACCTTCCTTGATACGGTAGGCAATCGACATGGCGTCGATGCCGTGCTTGGCGATCAGGCCGATACACATCAGACCGGCAAAGGAACCACCAAAGTAGGCGAGCCACAACAGCCAGAACTGCGGGCTGCTCTTGGTCTCTTCATAGGTATAGTCGCGGAAAGCCTTGGGTGCGCCTGCACCGGTCGCAGCTGCGGGCGGGTTCCAGCCTGCGGGCTTGTAGCCTGCCGGCGGCACTTTCAGGCAGAGAGCGGCCATGACAACCATGATGCCCATGGTTATGCCGACATACTTGAAGACGGGCAGAGCGCTACCGAAATGGTTGATCATGCCGGTGGCGAGCGGAGCCATGATGAAGGAGCCAAGACCCAGACCGACAACGGTGAAACCGGTGGCCAGGGCGCGGCGATCAGGCCACCACTTGGGGGCTGTGGCGATCGGTGGCAGATAGACGCAGCCACCACCCAGACCGCAGATGACGCCATAGTACAGATACAGGAGATAGAGCGGGGTCCGGTTGGCTGCCTTGAGGGCGTCGCCGCCAGCGGTAACCACTGCCGGATCGGGCGGGGTGATGGTGGAGACCATGAAAAAGCCGAAGGCCATGACAAGTCCACCAATGAGAACAACAATTTTCGGGCCAAGCTTGTCGCTCAGACGGCCGGCGGGAAAGGTCACCAGGCCGAAGATGAGGCAGATGAGAGCGTAGGCCATGGCAACCTCAGGAACAGTCCAACCGAACTGTTTCTGAAGAGGTCGGATAAATACGCTAAACGCATACAACAGTAAACCGCAAGTGGTGCTGCCTAAAAGACCTCCAAGCAATGGAATCCATCTTGGAAACGTAGTTTCGTTTTGAGACATTTATGCACTCCCCCTTTTTTTAATTTTGTTTAGCTGCGTCGCCGTACAGAGTACTTCCGATCTCTTGCCTGTGTCACCTCCTCGCGTTTCTATTGAATATCATTCACTTTTGCCGCTTGTTTTTTGTGCTGAGGCTGCCAAAATCTAGGCCGGACTATAAAGGAGAAGAAAATAGCTGTCAATGCCCAAAATCAAAGCTTTTTCGGCCTTTGCCGACATATGACGATGGAATTTTCCGTTAGGTGATCCAAACAATGAAGTGTCATTCAGCCTCTATCACACGCTGTGTCACGACCTGGCAGCGTTATCCTCTTCTCGCGACGCAGCGACCATGGCCTGAATGTTCGTTCTGGAAAAAGTTCCCGCATTCACAGCCAAAAACCATCCAGACAGCAGTATCAATACATTTTCCCACACTTCTCCACCATAAAACCCGCGCGCCCATTTTTCCTTGCCGGGCAGAAGTGGATGCACTACCATGTCGCCTGTTCCAGAATGTCTCTCTGTCCGGGCCAGGCCTGGAACCCATCCAGCAACCAACGGAGACAACCTCCACCCCCCTCGTTCGATGGCCCGCGCTCCCCGCTCCCAGTTTCCTTTGCAGGCGATCGGCATCGAGGGTGCGCTGACCACGCTCGCGCCCGCCGTCTTCCTTTTCGCAGGCCTCTTTTCCCCAGAGGATGTCCTTTCCCTTGTGCGCTTCGGCGGGGCCGCCGCGGCAGCGCTGCTCTTCCTGCTGACCGCTGTGTTCCTCCTGCAACGTCCGATCCTTTCCAAATGGACCGGCTTTCTCGCCATCGCCACCACCGGCCTCACCGCCGCTCCCGAGGTAATCCACGACCCGGTCGCCGCCCTCCTGGCGTCGATTACGATCCTGTCGTTCATTTTCCTGCTGCTCGAGTCCGGGTTCAGACCGGATCCGTCCAGCCGCACCAGCGCCACCATCCGCAGTCGGCAGCGGGCTCGTTGGTCGGCCCTGTCGGTGCTGGCGCTGATCCTCGGGTCGATGTTCGTCGACGCCTCCGGCGTGGCCATCCTTGACGCCGTGCTCGCCAGTGCCGTCCTCATCAGCCACGGCCTGTTCTGCTGGTGGATATGGCGGCGAAATCGGGGCCTTTCCCGGGCCGCACTGCTGTTGCTTGATCTCGCCATCCTCGCGGGGGCCGGGTTCAGCATGATCGCCGGGTATTCTCGACTCTCGGCCCTGGCTGCCATCGCACCCAACCTGTTTCTCCTGGCCGGTCAGGCATCGGCGCAGGAACAGCGCGAGCAGTGGTGGGAACCGCTGCTCAACCACCCCTCCCGGGTGCTGTTCACCACCTTTTTCGGCCTCTGCTGCCTGGGAACCACGCTGCTGCTCGTTCCCCGGGCCACCCAGACCCTGGGCATCGCCCCCATCGACGCCGCCTTCACCGCGGTCAGCGCTGTCTGCGTTACCGGCCTGACCGTCCTCGATACACCCAAGGCGTTCACTTCCCTGGGGCAGTTCTTCGTTCTTCTGCTGATCCAGCTGGGCGGACTTGGGATCATGACCATCACCACCGTGGCCATGCACGTCATGGGCAAACGGCTCAGCCTGCGGCAGGAGCGCCTCCTGACTTCGATGACTGAAACCAGCCACCAGAATCTGGTCGCCTCGCTCCTAACCATCCTCCGCTTCACTTTCCTGGCCGAAGCCTTCGGCGCCCTGACCCTCACCTTCCTTTTTCAGGCCCTGGGCGACACCTGGCCCCAGGCCCTCTGGCGCGGGCTGTTCACCTCGGTCTCCGCCTTCTGTAACGCCGGTTTTGCCCTGCAGAGCGACAACCTTGTCGGTTCCCAGACGAACCCGCTGGTGCTGCACACCGTGGCGGTCCTGATCGTCCTCGGCGGCCTGGCCCCGGCCACCAGTCTGCTCTTACCGCAGTGGCTGGCCGGGCGGACGGTGCCACTGACGGCACGCATAGCCCTGATCGCCACGGTTGTTCTGCTCCTGACCGGGACCGCCTTTTTCCTGGTGATAGAATGGAACGGCGCCCTGGCAGGTCTGTCGCTGCTCGACAAACTCCATAACGCTTGGTTCCAGTCCGTGACCTTGCGCACCGCCGGATTCAACTCGGTGGATATAGCCGGAGTCTCCAGCCCGATCCTGGCCATCATGATTTGTTTGATGTTCATCGGCGGCAGTCCGGGCGGCACCGCCGGCGGCATCAAGACAACCACGCTCGGCGTGCTCGTCATGACCTTCTGGGCCAGCGTTACCGGCCGTAACGAGATCATCGCCCAGAACCGACGCGTGGCCCAGGAGACCATCAACCGGGCCGTGACCATCGCCGCCTCGGGATTCATCGTCTTGTCCCTGGTCAGCTTCATGTTGGAGACCACCCAGCAGATTCCCGCCCGTGAACTCATCTTCGAGGCAACCTCGGCGCTGGGCACGGTCGGCCTCACCATCGGGGCCACCGCCAAGCTTGACGACATGGGCAAGATCATCGTCATGCTGGCCATGTTCATTGGCCGGATCGGGCCGATGACCCTGTTCATGCTGCTTGGCGAGGAACGCCAGGGACCGCGGCCGCGCTGCCCGGAAACCCGCATCACCCTAACCTGAACGAGGAGGGATCCATGCCGCAACAAATACTGATCATCGGCCTGGGCATGTTTGGCAT
>CAZFPV010000155.1:0-5463 GCA_964521155.1 uncultured Desulfobulbus sp.
ATCCTGGCCTGCGGCGCCTGTCTGGACTTTTTCGACCTCAAATCCGCCATTGCCGTCGGCCAGATATCCAACATGCTGGAGATCATGACCACCATGGCCGGCGCGGACCACCTGGTCAGCCCGTTTTAATTGCCGGAAGCGTGATCCGCCATGCTTCGCTGGTTTTCCTCTTGCCCCGATCGAGCCAGCATACGCCGCCGGCCCGAAGCAGGGCGCATTTCTTCATTTTCTAGCGTTCCCGAGGTCTCCATGCGTTCCCTCCTCTCCCTTGCCGCCGGTCTGCTGCTCGTCCTAAACTCGGCCAGCCTCTGCCTTGCCAAAGCCACCCCGCCCGCGGAATTCAGCGAGGACCGCAACAAACTGATCGCCTTCATGCTCAGCCAGCAATTACCGGTGCAGCATTTCAGCCATGAACCGCTCGGCGACGATCTCTCCCGCAAGGTGTTCGACCTTTATCTGCGCCAGCTCGACCCCAGGAAACGTTTTCTCCTCAAGGCCGACGTCGAGCAGCTCAACGCCTTTGCCACCCACATCGACGACGAACTCAAACGCGGCAACGTCGTCCTGCCCAGCGCCGGTATGGAGCTGCTCAACGAGCGTATCCGCCAGGTTGCGGCCATGATCGACCCACTCCTGGATCAGGGGTTTGACCTGGACAAGGAAGAATACCTCGAATCGGAGCCCAAGAAGCTCGACTATGCCGTCGATGCGGCCGCGCTGCGGGACCGGTGGCGGCTCACCCTGAAAATGCAGGTGCTGGACAGCTATTTCGACGCACTTGACCAGAAGCGTAAGGGCAATCCCGAGGCGGTCAAAGACGTCTCGACCACGCTGCACCCGCAGGAACTGCAGGAAGCGGTCAAGAAGGTGCGGTCAAGCACCCGCCGTGCCCTTGACCGGCTGGTGCAGCAGAGCCGGCAGGATCATTTCGACCGCTACTTCGACGCCGTGGCCCGGGCCTTTGATCCCCATTCCGACTACATGGCCCCCACCTCCAAGGAGGATTTCGACATCCAGATGAGCGGCTCCCTGGAGGGCATCGGCGCCCTCCTGCGCGAAGACGAGGGACTGATCAAGGTGATCCGGATCATCCCCGGCAGCGCGGCCGAACGCCAGGGCCAGCTGCAGGCCGAGGACGCCATCCTGTCGGTGGCGGAAAAGGACGGCGAACCCGTGGACATCTCGGAGATGCGCATCCGCGAGGCGGTCAGCCACATCCGCGGTCCCAAGGGCACCGAGGTGCGCCTGACCGTGCAGAAGCCCGACGGCTCGAAGCGGGTCATCCCGATTATCCGTGACGTGGTCCAGATCGAGGAGACCTACGTCAAATCCACCCTGATCAAGACCGAGGGCAAGCATCCCATCGGCTATCTGCGTATCCCCAGCTTTTACCGGGACTTTTCCGCCCAGGCCGACGGCAAGGAGACTCGCAACGTCACCGACGACACCCTGGAAGAACTGAAAAAGCTGAAAAAACAGCGCATCGCCGGCCTCATTCTTGACCTGCGCAACAATGGCGGCGGCGCCCTCACCGATGCGGTGCGGATCTCCGGCCTGTTCCTGCCTGGTGGACCGGTGGTGCAGGTCAAGGACTCCCAGGGCGCAGTCAAGGTCCTGGAGGACGAGGACATGGGTGTGGCCTACGACGGTCCGATGATCGTGCTGGTAAACCAGTTCAGCGCCTCGGCCTCTGAGATCCTGGCTGCGGCCCTGCAGGATTATGGCCGGGCCCTGATCGTCGGTGGGAAGCACACCCACGGCAAGGGCACGGTCCAGGCCATGATGGACATGAACAAGAACCTGCCGCTGCTGCAGTTCCGCAAGTACGACGATCTCGGCGCGCTCAAGTTGACCATCCAGAAGTTTTACCGTATCGATGGCGGCTCCACCCAGTTCAAAGGGGTGGAACCCGACCTGGTGGCGCCATCCATGTTCGACCACCTCAAGACCGGCGAGCAGCACATGGATTATTCCCTGCCCTGGGACCAGGTGGAGCATGTCGATTTCGCCCGCTGGCGGGGCCACCGCTTTGATGTCGTCAAGGCGGGACGGGAAGGGAAGAAATGGGTGGAAAAGAACCCGGTCTTCAAGAAGATCCGGGAAGAGGCGGAGAAAGCCAGGATGCGAAGCGAGCAGACCCTGACGCCCGTCTCGCTTGCGGCAATGTGGAAGGACCGGGAAGAGATGGCGGCCACCCGCAAGGAAGCGAAGGCCCTGGGACTGCTGCAGGAAGGCGATGCGGACGAGGACGTGAAGCCCGCCGCGGAGGAGAAGAAACTCGACGAAGTGGTGGCCGCCGATCCCATGGTCCAGGTTTCCGTCTTCCTGATGAAAGACGCCCTGGCTGGCGGCGCCTCGGTTGGCCTGTCGCGGTAAATTTTTCGCTTGAAACAAATGACCAATCATGCTAGAGCATCCTGTGCATGAATCCTCATTCATTTTTGGCCGGTTGGGAGCTTGCTGAAATACTGTTGAATTGTAGCTAGCTGAACGAACCCGACCCGGCTTCGAATCATACACGGGCATTCACCAACGATGGAACTGAGCGAAGCGCTGTCTAACCGAAAAAAAGAGATTCTTTCCCTGTGGATAGAGAGAACGCTCGACAGTTACGCCGCGCCCGGTTTTTTCAAGAGTGCCACCGATCCCTTTGCCAATCCGGTTGGAGTCAATATCGCAAACGGCCTCACCGCCCTCTTTGACCTGTTGCTCGGCCGCGCCGACCAGCAGGACTATCTCAAGTCGCTCGACCAGGTGGTGCGCATCCGCGCCGTCCAGGAATTCACCCCATCCCAGGCCGTGGCCCCCTTTCTCGAATTGAAATGGGTAGTGAAGCAAGTCTTCTCCGGCAATCAGGAAACCAGACCCCTGCTGGCCGCGCTCGACGCCTTTGACTGCGACATCGACCGGATGGCCCTGGCGGCATTCGATATCTACACGGATTGCAGGGAGCAACTGTACCGCAACCGGATCCAGGAACTGAAAAGCGGCAGAGCCATTCTCACGGACGCGGCCTGCCCTTCCGCCTTGCAGCGGCAAGATGCCGCCGAGTCTGGTGGAAGTAATTGAACATCCAATGTGTAACCGGCCGGCCGGCTTCATGGCGGTCCAATGAAGCCTTCAGCTCCGGCTTTTACCGTAACCTGACAGGTTACAGTCTCATTTGCATGCGAAGGAGTGATCGATGAAGTACGCCTTCCCTTTGGCGGCAGTCATTGCCCTGGTGTTGATCGCGCTGATCCTGGTACAGATACCGGGGATGCAATACCTCTTTGGTGTTGTCATTCCATATCTGGCCATGGCGCTGTTCTTAGGCGGTTTTTGTTACCGGGTGGTCCATTGGGCCAAATCGCCGGTGCCGTTTAAGATCCCAACCACCTGCGGCCAGGGCTACTCCCTGCCCTGGATCAAGCAGGACAAACTGGAGGCGCCGGTCACCACCTCCCAGGTCTTGGCTCGCATGTTCCTTGAGATCTTCCTTTTCCGTTCCCTCTGGCGCAACACCAAGGCCACGGTCAACGATGGTCCCAAACTGACCTACGAGTCAAGCAAGTGGTTGTGGCTCTTTGGCATTCTCTTCCATTACAGCTTCCTGGTCGTGGTCATCCGCCACATGCGGTTGTTCTTGGAGCCGGTGCCCTGGGTGGTCTCCTTCCTCGAAATCGGAGACAGCCTGCTCCAGATCGGCGCGCCGGCCATGTACATGACCGACGTCACCATCGTACTTGGCCTGCTCTTCCTCTTTGGCCGCCGTCTGGTCAATCCGCAGGTCCGCTACATCTCGCTGGCCAACGACTACTTCCCGCTGTTTTTGATCCTCGGCATCGCCACCACCGGCATCCTGATGCGCTTCTTTCTGCGCGCCCATGTCGACATCAACGCCATCAAACAGCTGGCCATCGGCTTGGTGACCTTCCACCCGACCATTGTCACCGAGATCAGCGCCCTGTTCTATGCTCATCTCTTCCTGGTCTGCACGCTGCTTGCCTATTTCCCCTTCAGCAAGCTCATGCATATGGGCGGGGTCTTCCTCAGCCCCACCCGGAACCTGGCCAACGATTCACGCATGAATCGCCATGTCAACCCCTGGAATCCGGAGATCAAGCCGCACTCCTATGCCTCCTATGAGGACGAATTCCGCGAGGATATGGTGGAACAGGGCATCCCTGTGGACAAAGAGTTGCCGCCGAAGGCCAATGACTAACGCTGGATAATACAAGGGTAAAAGGATAGAGCAATGGCAGCAGTGGTAAAGATGGATAAGTTGGCACGGAGCGTGGTCGAAGGCCCTTCGCTGATGACCGGCTCCATTCCAACCAAGGACTGGATGGATGTCCCCGCGGTGTTCAAGCCGGGCAACTACGCCTACACGACCAAACCCGAGGTGCTCCGGTACCTGGACAGTCAGAAGGGCGTTAGTTTCCCCAACGCGCGTGAATGGAACCCGGAGGACGATGACTGGAAATTACCCGAGAACTGGAAGGAGATCATCCTCCAGGGGCTGGCCGACAGGCTGGATCGTTTCCGGTCGCTGAAGATCTTCATGGATTGCTGCGTCCGTTGCGGCGCCTGCGCCGACAAGTGCCACTTCTTTCTCGGAACCGGCGATCCCAAGAACATGCCGGTTCTGCGGGCGGAGCTGCTGCGGTCCGTGTACCGCCAGGACTTCACCCTGGCCGGCAAGATTCTAGGCAAGCTCGCCGGCGGTCGCGAGATGACCGTGGGCGTGCTCAAAGAATGGTTCATGTACGCCTACCAGTGCACAGAATGCCGGCGCTGCTCCGTGTTCTGCCCCTACGGCATTGACACCGCTGAGATCACCATGATGCTGCGTGAGTTGCTGCATCTGGTTGGCTGCGGCATCAACTGGGCCATGGAGCCGGTGTCCAACTCCAACCGCACCGGCAATCACATGGGGCTCACCCCCCAGGCCTTCAAGGGCAATGTCGAGTTCCTCTGCGACGACATCGAGAACCTGACCGGCATCCGGGTCAACCCCAGCTTCAATCGCAAGGGCGCCGAGGTGCTGTTCGTCACTCCGTCGGCCGACGTCTTTGCCGAGCCGGGCATCTTCACCTGCATGGGCTATCTGCTGCTGTTCGAGGCCATCGGCCTGGATTACACCTGGTCCACCTATGCCTCGGAGGGCGGTAACTTCGGCCTCTTCACCTCCAACGAGATGATGAAGAAGCTCAACGGCAAGATATACGCCGAGGCCAAGCGCCTGGGCGTCCGCTGGATCCTTGGCGGCGAGTGTGGCCACATGTGGCGCGTCCTGCATCAATACATGGATACCATGAACGGGCCTGCCGATTTCCTCGAGGCACCTCGGTCGCCGATCACCGGCACGGTGTTTGACAATGCCCGTTCGACCAAGATGGTGCATATCTCCGAGTTCACCGCCGACCTGATCAAAAACAACAAGATCAAGTTCGACAAGAGCCGCAACGCCCATGTCACCGC
>CAZFPV010000156.1:0-5415 GCA_964521155.1 uncultured Desulfobulbus sp.
GTCAGGAACAGGTAGAAGCCCAGGGTTATCAGGGTTGGACCGAACTGGCCCTTGAGCAGCAGGATGGCCGCGGTCGGCAGCAGCACCAGACCCACCCCGAGGATCGGGAGAAAGGCGAGCACGCCCATGACCACGCCCCAGAGCACAGGCGAAATGAAGCCCATGGTGACAAAGAACATACCTCCGAGCGCACCCTGGATGATGCCGCTGAGGGTATTGCCCACCAGGATGGCCCCGGCGATGGGTGAAAACCGCTCGACCAGCAGCTGGTTATGCGATTCGGGCAGGGGTGAGAGATTGAGCAGGAAGGCCCCCAGTCGGCGGAATTCAATCAGTAGGAAGAACAGGCAGGTGATCAGGATGCAGAACTGGAAGATGAACCGCATGATGTCGGCGGCCAGAGCCGAGACCTGCCGGTAAGCGAACAGGCCCAGGGTGGTCAGCCACTTGCTGATCAGCCCGGGCAGGTTGTCGAGTTCGATCTGGATGCCGAAGTCGGCGAGCAGTGCGGCCGTCTGGGTGAGCAGGGTGTTGCTCTGCATCTTGAGCTGCAACAGGGTCAGCAGGTCGTTTTTCCGCGCCAGCTGGACCACCGGCGGGATTTCGGCGGCAATGGCTGTGATGCAATAGAGCAGGGGCAGGAAGACGCAGAGGGTAAACAGGGCGCAGATCAGGCCCGAGGCCATCCATGGCCTGACCCGGGCGTTGAGTCGAACATGGATCGGGTGGAGGATGCTGGCCAGAAAGAAGGCGAGGAATATCTGGTTCCAGAACGGCCGGAGTACCAGGCCGAGCGTCAGCAGCGAGCCGAGAAAGATCAGGGTGAAGGTCCAGCGATGGATCGGCGAGGGCATCATGGCCACGGGGCGGGTTGGCGTACCTGGCCGGCAGCCATCTGCCGACCGTTCAGCGCTGAAAGGTGAGCCCTTATCTTAAAGGCAGGTGTCGGTTTCCGCCAGCGCAATCGTATGTACCTCCTCCTGCCCTGTCCGGGAATGCGTTTCCCGCCTTCCAAGGCCTTGCCTTTCCGCGCCCCATGCGGTATATGAGCAGAACATGGCCGCAAACGCGGCATCCCTTTCACGTTTTGAAGATTCCAGCACGGCAGCCTGACCCATTCCGGTCAGGCGTTTTTCGTTGTAGCGTACCGGACACCAGTCAGGCCGATTTGATCGGCACAGGCAGGGGATCCGGTCGGGTTTGACAGGCAGGCTCATGTTTTCTGGCGGGTCATCTGTTAACGGACAACAGGGAGCGGCGCGCGAAGCGTCCGCCCCGGCCCCCCAGGAGTATGTCAAGACATTGCCCCCCAAGGAGTAGCCTGATGACCATCAATACCTTTCCCCAATTCGGCCTGCATCCCGATCTGCTCAAGACCGCCGAAGAACTGGGCTTCACCGCCCCCACCCCCATTCAGCAGGCGGTTATCCCGGTGCTGATGCAGGGCCGTGACGTCATCGGCCAGGCCCAGACCGGCACTGGCAAGACCGCCGCCTACGGCCTGCCTCTGCTGCACCGGCTCGAACCGGGCCGCGCGGGCGTTCAGGCCCTGGTGCTGGCGCCCACGCGCGAACTGGCCATCCAGGTGGCCGAGGCCCTGCAGAACTACGGCCGGCTTCTGGGCACGGGCGTGCTCGCCATCTACGGCGGCCAGTCCTATCAGCAGCAGCTGCGCAGCCTGCGCGGCCGCGTCGAGGTGGTGGTGGGCACGCCGGGCCGGCTGATCGACCTGATCAACCAGGGGTCGCTTGACCTGGGCGGCGTGCACACCGTGGTGCTGGATGAGGCAGACGAGATGCTGAGCATGGGCTTTGTCGAGGACATCGAATTGATCCTCGACCGCATCCCGGCCGAGCGCCAGACCCTGCTCTTTTCAGCCACCATCTCCCGGCGGGTGCTGGGGCTGTCCAAGCGCTACCTGCGCGACCCCGAGACCGTCAGCATTACACCCAAGCAGCTCACCGGCGACACCATCGAGCAGCGCTATTACCTGGTCAACCCGCAGGAAAAGGTGGCGGCCTTGACCCGGCTGTTCGAGATGGAGGCCATCGACAGCGCCCTGATCTTCACCCGCACCCGTCTGGGCTGCGGCGAACTGGCCAGCCAGCTCTCCAGCCGCGGCTACGCCGCCGAGCCGCTCAGCGGCGAACTCAGCCAGGACGCCCGCATCCAGGTGCTGGGCCGGTTCCGCAGCGGCCAGGTCAAGGTGCTGGTGGCCACTGATGTGGCGGCCCGCGGCCTGGACATCGACGACATCTCGCATGTCTTCAACTTCGACCTGCCCGACGACCCGGAAGTCTATGTCCATCGGGTCGGCCGCACCGGCCGGGCGGGGCGCGAGGGCATCGCCATCACCCTGTTGGCGCCCCGGGAGCGCTGGCAGTTGCGCAAGATCGAGGAGTACACCCGCTTCCGCATGACCCGGACCGAGCTGCCGACCATCCAGCAGATCGAGAACCACCGCCAGGCGCTCTTGATGGAACAGCTGGAAGTCTGGATCCGTCGCGGCCGCTGTCGCCGCGAACGGGAGATCGTGGACATGCTGGTGCAGACCGGACATGCGCCCGAGGATGTCGCCGCCGCCGCCCTCAAGCTGGCGCGGGGCGAGGAGAAGAAGCGGCCGATGGATCCGGTCACCCCGATCAAGGAGGAGCAGTTCACGCCCATGCGGCGCGGTCAGGACAAGGGCCCCCGTCGCGGCGCTCCGGTCGGCCGTCGCGGGTCTGAGCGCGGTCCGGATCGCGACCGTGACAAGGACATGGTCGCCATCCGGCTTGACATCGGTCGTGACGACGGCATCGGCGTCAACCATGTGGTGGCCGCGCTGTCGCACTTTTCCGGGATCACCGGCAGCCAGTTGGGCAAGATCCGGCTGGAGGCCAACACCACCCTGGTGGATGTGCCCGAGCAGCTGGTCGGCCGCCTGATGGCCAAGAACGGCGCCTACCGCATCGGCCGCCGCACCCTCAACCTGGAACGGGTCTGATCCGGAGGTGAATCGCTCCCCTCTTGACAGGCCCGGGAGCGATGGCCGCCTGAGCTCTCCCCGTTCATGTTCAGCCAGCGTGCATCCTGTCCGGTGACCATGAAATTCTCCAGACGGAAACGGCGCAGAGGCGCCCTCCGCATTCTCCGTGCCCTGCTGCGCCCCGGAGCGCAGCAGCAGGCGGTGCATACCCTGGGCAACCGGGTGACCCTGTACGCCCAGGGCGGCGATTTTTTTCCGGCCCTGTTTGCGGCGGCAGCGGCGGCGGAATCTTCCATCCTGGCGGAGTTCTACCGCATCAAGGACGACCGCACCGGCCGGGAATTCGCCCAGGCGCTGCTCGACGCGGCGGGCAGAGGGGTGGCGGCGGCGCTGATCTATGACGTGGTCGGCTGCTTCGATACGCCGGTTGCCTATTTCCGGCGGCTGGAAGCCGGGGGCGTCCGCTGCCTTCCCTTCAATCCGCCCGCCTTTTCCCGGCTGCACTGGCTCGACATCCGCGACCATCGCAAGCTGGTGGTGCTCGACGGCGTCACCGCCTTTCTCGGCGGGCTCAATGTCGGCGACGAGTACGCCGGCTTTGGCGACAGTCTGCACAGCTGGCGCGACGTGGGCATCCGCCTCGACGGTCCGGCTGCAGGGGAGTTGCGGACCCTCTTCCGAGAAACCTGGCGGCAGGAGGGGGCCGAGGCCATGCCGCTGCCAGCGGATGATTTCGCCGAGCCGCAGGCGACCGGCGACGCCGACGTCATGGTGGTCAACGGCACGCCGCGCCGCACCCGGTCGGTCATTGGCCGCTCCTTCCGCCTGGCCATGGCCGTGGCCCACTACAGCATTCGGATCATGACCCCGTATTTCGTTCCCGGCCGGCGGGTGATCCGCGCCCTGCATCGCGCCCTTCGGCACGGCGTGCGGGTGCAGATGATCCTACCCTCGGTCAGCGACGTGCCGCTGGTGAAACGGGCGAGCCGCGTCTATCTCGCCCCGCTCCTGCAGGCGGGGGCGGAATTGTACGAGCGCCAGGGCACCATCCTCCACGCCAAGGTGATGCTGATCGACGACCGCTGGGTGACGCTCGGCTCGGCCAACCTCGACCTGCGAAGCTTTCACCGCAACCACGAGATTAACGTGGTGATCGACAGCCGGGAGTTTGGCGGCCAGGTGCGGCGGATGTTCGCTGACGATCTGGTTCAGTCGCGGCGGATTGACGCCGCTGAATTCGCCCGGCAAGGCCTGTTTGAGCGACTGCTGACCTGGCTGCTGTCGCCGCTGAGTCGGTTTCTCTGAGGTGAGCCGTCCAGGGCCCGGGCCCATCCTTGGCTTGCGTTTGCGGCGCCGGAATGGTATCCATCTGCCGGTTTTGCTGGACGGGACGGAGGCGCCAAACCCCGACCTGTCGCTGGCAATCATCCATCCTCTGAACAACCCTGAAAGAATCCCATGAGCACCTACTGTGTTGGCATAGACACCGGCGGCACCTTTACCGATGCCGTCCTGATGGATAACGTTTCCCGCAGGATCGTCGCCTGGAGCAAGGAGCGGACCACGCCGCATGACCTCAGCCTGGGCGTGGGCCGGGCGCTTGCCGCCCTGTTCCGGCAGGGCTTCCGTCCGGACGAAGTCGGTCGCCTGGCGGTCTCGACCACGCTGGCAACCAATGCGGTGGTCGAGGGCCGCGGAGCCCGGGTGGGGCTCTTCGTGCTCGGTTATGTCCGCCACTTCAAACTGCCAGTGACCGCCACCATTTTCTTCAAGGGCGGGCACTCGATTACCGGCGAGGAGGAGCAGCCACTGGACATCGAGGGGCTGGTGGACACCCTGCCCAACATGGCGCGGGAGGTGGACAGCTACGCCGTCTGCGGCGCCATGTCGATCAAAAACCCGACCCACGAGCTGGTCGCCCGCGAGGCCATCTCTCTGATTGACCCCAAGCCGGTCTTCTGCTCGCACTTGGTGTCCACCCATCCGGGCATGAAGGAGCGGGCGGCCACGGCCTGCCTGCACGCCAGGCTGATGCCGCTCATGACCGATTTTCTCGCCTCCATCCAGCGCTCCATGCTGGCGGTGGGGCTGGAGTGCCCGGTCACCATCATCCGCGGCAACGGCACCGGCGCGAGCCTGGACCAGATCATCGACCAGGCGGCCGTCACCATGGCCAGCGGCCCGGCGGCCACGGCCCGGTTCGGCGCAGGCCACGGGCTGGCCGACGCACTGGTGGTCGACGTCGGCGGCACCACCACCGACGTCTGCCTGATTCAGGGCGGCGAACCCCGCATCAACCGGGAGGGCTGCGTCATCGGCCAGTGGCAGACCCATGTCGAGGCGGTGGACATGTACACCTCGGGCGCGGGCGGCGACAGCCACGTCAATTGCCAGCAGGACGGCCGCATCGGCCTCAAATCGACCCGGGTGCAGCCGCTGGCCATGAC
>CAZFPV010000157.1:0-5379 GCA_964521155.1 uncultured Desulfobulbus sp.
CGGCAGGCCCAACTTCATCACCATTGCCTATGTCGGCATCATGGAGCACACCCACCTGTCCATCGGCATGAACAAGAACCACTACACCAACGCCGGCATCAAGGCGAGCGGCGTCTTTAGCATCTGCTTTCCCTCCGAGGATCTGGTGGTCCAGACCGACTACTGCGGCCTGGTGAGCGGCAGGGACACGGACAAGGAAAGCCTGTTCGACCTCTTTTACGGCGAGCTGGGCAATGCGCCCATGATCGAGCAGTGCCCGGTCTGCATCGAGTGCCGGCTCGACCGGACCATCGACTTCCCCTCCCATGAGGTGTTTGTCGGCGAGATCGTTCAGACCTTTGCCGACGAGGCGGTGCTCCGGGAGGGCAAGATCGATCTGGCCCTGGTGCGGCCGCTCTTGTTTGACATGACCAGCCGGCAGTACTGGTCATTGGGTCAGCCGGTCGCCCCCTGCTGGAAGATCGGCCGTCAGTTGCGGCAAGGCCGAACCGACCAGGCCTGACCTGCCCTGTGCAGCCCTCCTATCGCGCCGCCCTCTGGGCGCTGCTGCTCGGCAACTTCGTCATCGGCACGGGCGTCATGGCTCCGGCGGCGCTGATCCACGAGATCGGCCTGGCCTTTGTCGTTGACCCGGCCACGGTCGGCACCCTGATCGCCTACGGTGGGGCACTGCTCTGTATCGAGGCGCCGCTGCTTTCGTTTGCCACCAATCGGCTCGACCGCAGACACCTCCTGGCCGGCGCCCTGGCGCTGTTCGCGGTCGGGAACCTGTGTTCGGCACTGGCCCCGGATTTCTCCATCCTGCTGGCAATCCGGCTGGTCATGATTGCCGCCGTCGCCGTCTTCACCCCCCAGGCAGCCAGCAGCCTCGGCCTCTTCCTGCCCGCCCATGGCCGGGCCGGGGCCATTACCTTCATCTTTCTCGGCTGGTCGCTCAGCTCGGCCATCGGCATCCCCCTGATCAACCTGCTCGGTTCGCTTGCCGGCTGGCAGGCGGCCTATTGCCTCCTCGGCCTGGCCAGCGGCCTGATCGCCGTGGCCGTCTTCCTCACCCTGCCGGCCGGGCTCAAGGCCCATCGCCTGTCGCTTGCGGCCTGGGGCAAGGTGCTGACCTCGGGCCGCATCTGGTGCATTCTCCTCCTCTCGGGACTGGCCGTGGCCGGACAGAACATGGAGTATCCCTATATTGTGGTCAAACTCAAGGACCGGCTGGAGCCGGACCCCACGACCCTTGCCCTGCTCCTGTCGATCTACGGCATCGCCAGCATCACCGGCACCGCCATTTCAAGCCGCGTCGTCAACCGGCTGGGCACCCGGCAAACCGTCAATCTGGGCATTGCCGTCGTCCTTGTGGGCATGTTCCTCTGGACCCGCGAATCGACCTCGGTGGCGCTGACCGTGCTGGCCCTCGTGATCTGGGGCGCGGGCATCAGCCCGGCCATCGCCGCCCAGCAGGCCCGGCTGGTCGAGGCCGATCCGGCTGCTGCCTCGGCCTCGGTGTCGATGAACACCTCGGTTGTCTATCTGGGTCAGGCCCTGGGCGCCTTTGCCGGCGGCAAACTGCTGATTCAGGGACAGACGCAGATTGGAGGCGGCCTCGCCATGGCCCTGCTTGCCCTGGCCCTGGTCGCCTCGATGCTCATTTACCGGCGGTTGCGCCTTTGAACCGGCTGGGGCCAGCCGCTCTCGACCTCCATTTTCATTGACAAGCCGATGCCGGCCATGTAAGCAATTTCGTTTTCAGCGTACCCCGCCCCCATCGGGGCATGCCACCACCAGACAGCACCATGGTTCGCCCGAGGCTCTTCATGAACAAACCGCTCCTGCTGCTGCTTCTCGGCGCACTGCTACTGTGTGCCGTACAACCCGCATCATCCGCCGAGGAAAAGAAAATGAAAGATGGACTCTATGCCAAAATCACCACCGACAAAGGCGAGATTCTGCTCCGCCTCCACTTCAACAAGACGCCGCTGACGGTTATCAACTTCGTCGGCCTGGCCGAGGGAAGCATGCACCTGGCCGGCGGCGCCAAGCCCACTGGCACGCCCTTCTACAATGGCCTCACCTTCCACCGGGTGATCGCCGACTTCATGATCCAGGGCGGCTGCCCCCTGGGCACCGGCACCGGCGGCCCCGGCTATACCTTCCCCGACGAATTCGATCCGAGCCTGCGCCATGACGGCCCCGGCGTACTGTCCATGGCCAATGCCGGCCCCGGCACCAACGGCAGCCAGTTCTTCATCACCCATGTGGCCACGCCGCACCTGGACGACAAGCACACGGTCTTCGGCCGGGTGGTCGAGGGGCAGAACGTGGTCAACGCCATTGCCAAGGGCGACGTCATCAAGACGGTGGAGATCATTCGCGTCGGCAAGGAAGCGGAACAGTTCAAGACCGACCAGGCCGCCTTCAACGCTGCCACCGAGCGCATCAAGGCCGCCGAAGTAAACGCCCAGAAAGAGCAGAAGGAAAAGGTCCGCAAGATGATCGCCGAGCGTTGGCCCAAGGCCGTGCGCACCCAGTCCGGGATGTACTACACCCTGGACAAGGAGGGTGAAGGGGCGCCGCCCTCCGCCGGTACGACCATCAAGGCCCACTACACCGGCCGACTGCTGCTCGGCAACCGCAAGTTCGACAGCTCCTACGACCGGGGCGAGCCCATCGCCTTTCCGGTGGGCAAGGGCCGGGTGATCAAGGGCTGGGACGAGGCGCTCGTGCAGATGAAGAAGGGCGAGAAGCGCACCCTGATCATCCCGCCGGAACTCGCCTACGGCGAACGCGGCGCCGGCAACGGCGTCATCCCGCCCAATGCCTGGCTGGTCTTCGATGTGGAGATGGTCAGTTTCTGAGCGGTCCGTTCACCGTGTAATCCAGAGGGCAGGGAGTCCATCCCTGCCCTTTTGTATTCACCCGCCACGAACACAAAAAAAGGACGAGGAACAGTTCCCCGCCCTTGTGTACTTGCGTACGAGCATCACGGCCTGCCCACCTCCGGGCTCTCCGGCAGCCCCCTGCTGTCTCAGTACTTCAGCCCCATCCGGTCACGGGCCAGGTCCAGGGTGACCGTGGCTTTGGCCCGGGCCTTTTCCGCTCCCCTGACCAGGATCTGGCGCAGGTAATCCGGGTTGTCGAGCAGTTCCTTCTTCTTTGTCCGGGCCTTGGCAAAATAGTCGTTGATCAGTTCGAACAGGTCCTGCTTGAGGTACCCGTAGGCTGCGCCGCCATTGATGTAGAGGTCGTGCACCTCGCGCATCTTCTCCGGCGGGGCGAACAATTTCAGCAGAGCGTAGAGGTTGCACTTGGCCGGGTCCTTGGGCGCCTCCACCGGAGTGGCGTCGGTCTGCACCTGCATCACCCGCTTGCGCAACGCCTTCTCGTCAAGGAAGATGGGAATGGTGTTGTCGTAGGACTTGGACATCTTCTGTCCGTCGATGCCGGGCACGATGGCCGTCTCCTCGCTGATCTCCGGTTCCGGGACGACAAAGGTCTCGCCAAAGTGGTTGTTGAAGCGGATGGCGATGTCGCGGGCCACCTCCACATGCTGCTTCTGGTCCTTGCCCACGGGCACGATCTCGGACTGGTAGAGCAGGATGTCGGCCGCCATCAGCACCGGGTAGGAGAACAGGCCGTGGCTGGCCGGGATGTTCTTGGCCACCTTGTCCTTGAAGGCGTGGCAGCGTTCCAGCAGTCCCATGGGGGTCAGCACCGACAGCATCCAGGTCAGTTCGCAGACCTCGGGCACGTCGGATTGCACCCAAAAGGTGCAACGGTCCGGGTCCAGGCCCAGGGCGATGAAGTCCGCCGCCGCTTCCAGGGTGCCCTGGCGCAGGCGGTCGCGGTCTTGGACCGAGGTCAGGGCGTGCAGATCGACGATGAAGACATAGAGGTCGGCGGCCTCCATGTGGCGGATCATCGGCTGCATCATGCCGAAGTAGTTGCCGATATGCAGTTTTCCCGAAGGCTGGATGCCGGAGAGTATTCGTTTCATGGCTGTTCCGTATTGTTGAGGGGCAAGAAAAGACGACCGCCGCTGTATAGCGCGTTTGCCACAAAAAAGGGAGTGCGGATTGCGCCGCACTCCCTGAAAACCACGTCTGCCCGCCCAGTCGGGCGGTGTGGGGTTACTTCACTTCCTCGAAATCGGCATCGACGACGTCGTCGTCATCCTTGCCCTTCTTGCCGGCGCCGGTTCCGCCGCCGGCCGCACCGGCGCCCGCTCCCGGACCGGCGTCGCCGCCCTGCTGGCCCTTGGCCTGGGCGTACATCAACTCGGCCAGTTTGTGCGAGGCCTGGGTCAGGGTCTCGGTGGCGCTCTTGATGGCGGCCGCGTCCTCGCCCTCCATGACCTTCTTCAGGTTCTCGATCTCCCGCTCCACATTGCCCTTGGTCTCGGCGTCAACCTTGTCGCCCAGTTCCTTCAGGCTCTTGGAGGTCATGTGGATCATGGAGTCAGCGTTGTTCTTGGCCTCGACCAGTTCCTTACGCTTCTTGTCCTCCTCGGCATGCAGTTCGGCGTCCTTCTTCATCCGCTCGATCTCGGCCTCGGACAGGCCGGAGGAGGCGGTGATCCGGATGGACTGCTCCTTCTGGGTACCCAGATCCTTGGCCGAGACATGGAGAATGCCGTTGGCATCCAGGTCAAAGGTAACCTCGATCTGCGGCACGCCGCGCGGCGCGGGCGGAATGTCGGCCAGTTCGAAGCGGCCGATGGTCTTGTTGTTTGCGGCCATCTCGCGCTCGCCCTGGAGCACATGGATGGAGACCGCCGGCTGGTTGTCGGCCGCGGTGGAGAACACTTGGCTCTTCTTGGTGGGCACGGTGGTGTTCTTCTCGATCAGCTTGGTCATGACCCCGCCCAGGGTCTCGATACCCAGCGACAGCGGAGTGACGTCGAGCAGGAGCACGTCCTTGACGTCGCCCCGGAGCACGCCGCCCTGGATGGCCGCGCCGATGGCCACGACCTCGTCGGGATTGACGCCCTTGTGCGGGTCCTTGCCGAAGATGGCCTTGACCTTCTCCTGCACCTTGGGCATGCGGGTCATGCCGCCCACCAGAATGACCTCGTCGATGTCGGCCGGGTTGAGACCTGCATCCTTGAGCGCGGTGCGGCAGGGTCCTTCGCAGCGATCGATCAGGTCCTCGACCAGGGCCTCCAGTTTGGCCCGGCTCAGCTTGACGTTGAGATGTTTGGGGCCGGTGGCGTCGGCGGTGATGAAGGGCAGGTTGATGTCCGTCTCCATGGCCGTGGACAGTTCCTTCTTGGCCTTCTCCGCCTCTTCCTTCAGGCGCTGCAGGGCCATCTTGTCGCTGCGCAGATCGATGCCCTGCTCGCGCTTGAACTCGTCGGCCAGCCAATTGACGATGCGCATGTCAAAGTCT
>CAZFPV010000158.1:0-5376 GCA_964521155.1 uncultured Desulfobulbus sp.
GAAATGGGTGCCGCTTACCTTGAGCAAGGCGCCGTCCAGGGTGAGGGTTGCGGGCATTCCATTCACCTTCCTGTACCAGTCAGGAGAAGCGAGTTCTTCTTTATTGCCCGTATCCTCTCGAAAATCAATCAAATCCTGTGCCAATTCCGCAGTCATGTCTGGTGAAAGAGCCAGCAGCACAGGCAGCGGCGCGGTATTGAGATTGATTTTGCCGTCCTCGCCCGCCACGGTGACATACTCGGCGATCCCTTCATGCTCCTTATCGCCATACACTATCTCGGTGGTCATGCCTTTGACTCGCAGCAACTCTTCCACCTGCGGCATCCTACCATTTCTGCATCCGTAGGCTGGGGTCCTGGTTCGGTAGTACTCCTCCTCGGCCCCCTGAATCCGCTCACTGCTGTCCTTGTCCACCCAATCAGCGATGGCGTCGAGCAGGGCCTCGGCCTGCTCCTCGTCCTTGACCGCAAACCGGCCCGAGGTGAGAAACCGCAGCCAGACATCGCGAATCGTGCTGGTCTCCTGCTGTTCCTTCAACACTGAACCGCCGGGATTCTTGCCGGTCGCGGACGCGCCCAAGGCGTTGATCTGCAACCTGCCCGAGAGGTCGGTAACTCCTATCTCCAATTCGAGTCCACCGGCCAGGGCGGCCAGCCGTTCCGGATCGAACTCGGCCCAGAGGTCCTGGGTGGTATCGACCTCGTTGTCCTGCTGATCGGCCCAGAGGGCGGCCCGGGCCAGATTGAGCCCGGCCAGGACCATGGCGTCCAGCCGGACCTGTTCCCGTTGCATGGTGGACACCGTCACCTGCCGGTCGATGGTGACCATCAGTTGGATGGTCACAGCGACGAGAAAACTGATCGTCAACAGGGTCAGTACCAGGGCCAGGCCCGACTGATTGCCTAGTACCGGATCAGTTCGCATCCTTGGCCTCCGCGGCATACAGGCCAACTGGCAGCACGATGCCGGTGGTGAAGGTCTGCACCGTCTCCTTGTCCGGATCAAGCCAGAACTCGAGCGTGCAATGCACGACCGCCGGCAGCGGCGGGGTGTCCTCCTCCTCCCCCTCACCCGAGGTTTCTTCCTCCTCCTGATCCCATTTGTCAAATTCCTGACCTTCTCTGTCAAAATACACGAACCGCACTGAACGCAGGTCGGCGGCGAGGAGAAACGACCGCTCTTCCGCCTCCTCCTTGTCCTTCCCGTACTCCACGCCAGGAAGGACCAGGGTGTCCGAACGAAGCAGCTTCAGCCGCCGCGGATCGTCCTCGTCAGGTTTGAGCTGGTAGTGGATCAGGGCCAGACCGGGCTGTTGTTTTTCAGGATTGAGCACCAGATGCGCCAGGGAGGCAAAGGCAAGGGTGTCGGCCCGCTGCCCATCCAGATCGAGCGACTTGCCCTTGAAGGGGACAGTCGCGTCCCCGACCGCGGCTGACAGGTCGGCGGTGAGCCGTCGGAGCGTTGTCTGGGCCTGGTGATACACATCTTCCTGCTGCCCGGTGGCGTCCACCACCCGCATGGTGGCCGACAGCGAAAGGGACAGCATGGCCATGACCGCCCCGAACACAGTGATGGCGAGGAGGACTTCCAGCAGGGTGAAGCCCCGATCCGCCGAACTCATTGCTGTTCCGCCTTGCCGCCCCGCAGCAGAATGGTCCGCAGGGAATAGGACAACGCCTTGTCCTCCTCTATCGAGATTGTCAGGTCCACAGCCTTGAGCATGCCGCCGGTTCCCTTGAATCCGGTCTCCTGCTCGGTCAGTTCGGTGACCTTGCTCTTCCAGCGAAAGTGGGGATGCTCCTCGCCGAAGTCGCCCTCGGCGTCGTTGACCGTGCCGAACTCCTGTAGGCAGAGATCGGACAACTTGCGCTGTGCAAGCAGGGAGGCCATGGCGTCGAATTTCGAGCCCGTGGCGATGGTCACGCTCTGTGACTGGGCGCCGATCAGGGTCACCAGAGCAATGGCGATCAGACTGACCGCGAGCATCAACTCAAGCAGCGTGAAACCGGCAGACTTCCTGGCAGCGGCCACACCGCGCCGGTCCTTACTGGAACACATCGTCCTTGTCCGGGCTGACATAGCTGTCCACGACCTGAATCCTGCCGAGAAAAGGGGAAAGCACCACCGAGATCTCCTTACCGCCCTCCTCGCGGAGATGGATGATAGTCGGTTCGACATAGCCGCCTGCGTTGAAACGGATAGCGATTTCGCCAACAGACTTTGTGCCGCCATACAGGGACCAGACATCCCGGAGCGAGACCGAGCCGGTCAGTCGCAGGTCGCCGTCCTTGCGCTCGTTGTCCTTGCGCTCGACAGCGGTGCGCTCGCGTTCCCTTCGTTCGTCTTTTTTTAGGGACTGGTCCAGGTCGAGGCGTTTTTCGGGTTCGAGGACGAAGCGCCGTTCCCGTTCGATGTATTTGAGCAGGTGGGGTTGCTGCCGTTCCTGGGCCAGCAGCGAGGACCGGGCGAGCAGTCCGACCAGTTTGCGCACCGAGGCCTTCAACTGGTCGGTGTAGAGGAAGTTGGCAACCTGGGGGATGGCAAGGGATGTGGCCAGGGCGATAAGCATCATGACCACGACCAGCTCAAGCAGCGTGAAGGCCCTGTTGTTCAGCGGGCGGGGACGCATGGCCGTGTTGTAGCGCGGGTGGCGGCTATTGCTGCTCCCAGTTGTTGATGTCGGCGTCGTTGTCCTCGCCGCCGGACTGACCATCGGCGCCGTACGATATGAGGTCGAAATCGCCGTGCAGGCCGGGACTGAGGAAAACGTACTCGTTGCCCCACGGATCCTTGGGGATTTTCCCTTTATCCATATACCCGCCCGTCTTCCATTTTTTAGCGAGCACACCAACCGAAGGGGGTTCGATCAGGGCGTTCAACCCCTGCTCCGTGGTCGGATACTGGCCGTTGTCTAGTTTGTAGAGTTTCAGGGCCTGCTCGATGGACGATATCTGGGTGGCGGCGGTCGTCCGTTTTGCTTCGTCGGCCCGGTTCATGAGTCGAGGGGCAATGAGGCCGGCCAAAAGGCCAAGGATCACCATCACCACCATCAGTTCGATCAGGGTAAAGCCTCGTTGGCAAGATCCAGCCGATACTCCGTGCTTCCCTGCGCGTCTTTGTGCGTTCATATCCAATGTCTGTTGAAGAAGAAAGGTATCGCTCGCAACCCAACCCGGCTATCAGCCCCTGGTTTGCAGCCGGACGGCGCACCAGCCGAGCGAGGTGGTGGTGCAAACAGCGACCAGCAAGGCCTTGGCCATGCCCAGTTGAATCGCCAGCCAGGCAAAGCCGATCAGGGGCAGCAGCAGCAGGCGGACCAGATTGCGCAGCAGGGCGTTGCCGGCAATGATGTCAGCAATGGGTGGCGAGATGGTGTAATACAGTTCGACCAGGTGGTTGCCGATGGCGCTGTCGGCCAGCACCACGTCCCGGAACTGGCGAAGGACGCGCACACCAGGGTGCACCATGCTCCCATAGGAAGCCGTGGCGACAAAACAGGCGTCGGCGGTGCGGAACTGCATCTGCGGTCCGTAATAGACGCCATCCGCCGTCAGCGCGTAGGCCCGGACATAGTAGACCGTTCCGGGTTTAAGTTTTTCCAGTTTGGCGCTGAAGGCGCCGTATCCCGAGCCGTTTTCGGTCTCGCCCTCCTTGACGAAATCCTCATCGCTCGAGTCGCTGCTGGCAGTGACCCCAAAGATGCCGGTGTTGGTGGTGGTCGAGTCGGTGGTCGAATCCGTGGTCGTGGTGGCGGCGATGGCCTGGGCGGGTTCCAGCAGACTGGCCAGCACCTCGAAGGTCTTGCGGGGAAGGAAGGTCGCAGTCGAAGCAATGGAAAAACTGACTGAAACGCTGGATTTATTCGTCCCATCGGTACTGTTCGAACAGCGGACGTAATAGGTGTAGCTTTGCCCGGCAGTCAGGCTTAATCCCGTTTCATGGGTGGTGGAATTGGTAGTGTTGAACGCGGCCATAGCCGCGTACGCAACATCGTTTGTACTGTAGGCGCAGGTGGCGGTGATGTCGGTGGTCGCCGCCAGTGTGACTGTGGTACTGGTCAAGGGAGACTCACCAGTGGGACTGGTGATAGTCACGGACGGACCGCTGTTTGTACCATCGTCCGTGCCGTCATCGGTGCCGTCATCGGTACCGTCATCCGTGCTGCCGCCACTGCCCGTGTATACCGGCGTGTCGGTGGTGCTGAAGACCACGCCGCGCTTGGTAACGGTCTTGCCCAGGGCCGGCCTGACCTCGCCGCCGGTGATCACCGTCGAACGGGTGACGTCTGTCGGGGTGCGGGTGATGACATTGCCGTTGGTATACCCGGCCTCGGTGGTGGAGGTGGTCGCGTCGGCCACATAACGGGCGGCGACAATGGAACTGGCCCCCGTGCCCTCGGCGGCGCCCACGGCGATGACGTTGCCGGCCGCGTCCATGGTCAGGGCGTAGCTGACCGACTCGCCGCTGCTGAAGGTGGTGGTGACGAATTTAACCGTCCCGGCAGCCGCATCGGTTTCCGTACCGGCCGTCGTGCTGCTGCTGTCGGCAGCCACGGCCGGAGTCACCAGCAGCGACCCGAGCCACTCGACGACCGATGTGCCCAGACTACGAGCGTCAGGCAGACTGGCCGGTGCAGTGGCATCGACAGCCTCCGCAACAGTGGGGACCTTCGAGGGGAGTACAAGCGCGGCAGAAGCGCCGGAACCCGTGGCCGCGATTTTCAGCTTTCTAATTTGCAACCGGGTCTTGCCGTTCTGTTTGACCTCCTGAATTGGCTCGACAACGGTGGAGTCACTCGGATCAGCGGCGCCTACGCCAGTGGACGTGGTCATCTCGATCAGCGGTTCGCTGTTGCTGTCGCGGAAGGTGGCGAGCAGAAACTGACGGGTGCTGCCATCGGTGGTGTACCCGCTGGCCACCACCCCGTGTCGGGCCACCACGACATCGTAGAGAACGTCGTCCTCGCGGCTCACCGCAGTGACGATCACCCCGCCCTTGCCAAAGGAGTCGTCTGGCTTGCCTGAGGCGGTAAAGCGGAACAGGGCCGTATCCCGCTTGCCGGCCAGGCCCACCGAGCCGGCCAGATAAATCCGGCCGTGTCTGTCCTCGGCCAGGCGGAAGCCTTCGCTGGCGGCGAACGCGCCCGCCGGCACGGCCACGCCCTGCTCGCCAAATCCGGCGTCGAGCGCACCGTCAGCGTTCAGGCCGACCAGTAGCAGGGAAGCGGTCTTGCCCTCGGCGTAAGAGCCGGACACCACCAAGCCGCCATCAGACCGCTGGATGAGGCCCTCGGCGGTGGCGTCCGCACCGATCGCAATCAGACTGACGCCCTGCTCGCCGTAGCCGGGATCAAGGACACCGTCCGGGAAGTATCGC
>CAZFPV010000159.1:0-2470 GCA_964521155.1 uncultured Desulfobulbus sp.
ACCGCCAGCAGCCGGTCTTCCGGCACCTTGCAAAAGAGCTCGCCCTTCTTGAAACTAATGCCGACCCCGTGGCCGCCGGCAATGCTGATGTCGGCGTCCCTGGCCTCGCCGGGACCGTTGACCACGCAGCCCATGACCGCCACCTTGAGCGTGGATTGCATGGTCTGGAGATGCTGTTCGACCTGTTCCGCCAGCGAAAAAAGATCGATGCGAGTGCGGCCGCAGGTCGGACAGGAGATCAGCTCCGGGCCGCGCAGGCGGATGCGCAACGACCGCAACAGCTCCCAGCAGACTCGGATCTCCTCCACCGGATCGCGGGTGAGCGAGATGCGGAAGGTGTCGCCGATACCCTCGGCCAGGAGGATGCCCAGGGCCACACTCGACTTGACCGTGCCGGCGATCAGCCCGCCCGCCTCGGTGACGCCGAGATGCAGGGGATAATCGGTCATGACGGCCAGCTGACGGTAGCCGGCGATGGTGGTGAGCACGTCGGCGGACTTGATCGAGATCTTGATCTCATGGAAGCCCTGGGCCTCCAGCAGGCGGACATTGTTCAGGGCGCTTTCGATGAGCGCGTCCGGCCGTTCAGGGGTGGGGTAGCCGAACTGCTGCAGGAGCCCCTTCTCAATGGAACCTGAGTTGACCCCCACCCGGATGGGCACGCCGTGGGCCTTGGCCGCATCGACCACCCGGGCGAGCTTGTCCGGGCCACCGAGGTTGCCGGGGTTGATACGGATGCCCTGAGCGCCGTGCTCCATGGCCGCCACTGCCAGGCGAGCGTCGAAATGGATGTCGGCAATCAATGGGATGGCGATCCGACCGCGGATGGCTGCAAGGGCCTCTGCCGACTCCAGATCAGGGACAGCCACCCGGATCAGCTCGCAGCCGGCCTGCGTAAGCCTGCTGATCTGGGCCACCGTGGCCTCGACGTCGCTGGTCAGGGTGTTGGTCATCGACTGCACAGCGATGGGCGCGCCGCCGCCGATGGCCACGCCGCCCAGGTGGATCTGTCTGGTTGGTCTTCGCTCGATCATGCAGGTTCTCCCTTCCTCATCGCAGATTCAGTTCGGCCTCCGATGCCCTGACATAGACAGGCGTCAGGTTGTCCCCCGGATTGGCCGCGCCTGCGCGCAGCAAGCCGGCGGCATGGAAGCCGATCATTGCCGCCCGGGGATAAAACTGGCCCGCAGCCGCGAGCCGGATATCGGCGTGGCCGGCAGCCCAGGGAGCGCAGACGCGGACGCCCGGTCCGGCCAGAAGGGTCGGCCGGTCGATCCGCCCGATCAGCGCCTCAGGCGACAGCACCAGGCAGTCGCCAGTGCGTTGGCAACAGCCATCGCCGCCGTCCTGGTAAAAGGCGGCATAGACTTGCTCTTTACGGGCGTCGAGCACACAGCAGACTTGGCAGTCATAAGCCGGGATCTGCTGGGCCAGGGCGTCCAGGGTGGCCACCCCGATAAGGGGCAGTTCAGCGGCCATGGTGATCCCTTTGGCTGCGGCCATGCCGATGCGCAGACCGGTGAACGAACCCGGTCCCTGGCTGACCGCCACCGCGTCCAGGTCGGCCCAGGCCACGCCGGCTGCGCCAATCATGGCCTCGATGGAGCCAAGCAGGCGCCGCGAGTGGCTCACCTCCGGCTGGAGGGTATATTCGGCCAGCAGTCTTCCGTCGTGGACATCCCCCCTGGTCAGGCTGACGCCGCCGCAGCCGGTCGAGGTCTCGATGGCCAGGATCAGCTCATCAGCCATCGTTTGACCAGCCTGACGATATCATTGTAGAATACGAAAATCATCAGGGTACCCAGGATGGCGATGCCGATCTTCTGGCTGATCTCCATGGTCCGCTCGCCCAACGGCCGGCGGCGGATCGCCTCGAGGGAAAGAAATACCAAATGGCCGCCGTCCAGCACCGGGATGGGCAGGAGGTTGAGGATGCCCAGATTGACGCTCAGCAGCCCCATAAAGTAGAGCAGGTTCATCCAGCCCGCCTCCAGTTGCTGGCCGGCGATCTCGGCGATCCGGATCGGCCCGCCCAGTTCGCTGGCCGGGATGATTCGCTGCACCATCTTGACGATGCCCATGACCGTGAGGTAACTCAGGTTCCAGGTCTGCACCAGTGCGGCCTTGGCCGATTCGAACACGGTGGCGTCCTTGTAGACGATCTGGTCGCTGCGAACGATACCGAGCATGAAGCGTTCGCCGACTTCTTCGCCAAACAGGTTCTTCACCTTCTGCATGGTGGGCTTGGCGGTGAAGGTGATCTTTTCTCCCTGCCGCTCGACAATCAGGATGATGGTCCGGCCCTGGCTGTTCTTGATACCGTTGGAGACCTGCTCCCAGGTGGTGGTCGGCTGGCCGTCCACGGTCAGGACTTCGTCGCCGGTCTTGATGCCGACCTGTTCGGCCACCGAGCCAGGGGTGATCTCGCCGATCCTGGTCGAGTCCACGGGCTCGGGCAGACCGGCAAAGA
>CAZFPV010000159.1:2480-5345 GCA_964521155.1 uncultured Desulfobulbus sp.
GACGAACATCAGGAAAAACAGGAGAACCGCAAAGACCAGATTGAACAGCGGCCCGCCAAAGACTATGCCGAACCGCTGCCACACCGGTTTGTGGGAAAAGGAGCGGTGCTGTTCCCCGGGAGGAACTTCCTCACCCTCCTGTTCGCCGAACATCTTGACGTAGCCGCCCAGAGGAAAGGCGGAAATCAGGTACTCGGTCTCGCCCCACTGCCGGCCAAAGACCTTGGCGCCGAAGCCGAGGGAAAACTTGAGCACGCGCACGCCAAAAGCCTTGGCGAGAAGAAAATGGCCGAGCTCATGCACGAAGATGAGGACGCCGAGGACCAGGACAAAGGAGAGAACCGAATTCATGGGTATGCTCTGAGGGTATGCGGAAAAAAAGTAGCCAAATGCAGTCGCGGGGCGAAAAAGATCAGACGGCCGGGATCAACCCGTCCGCGATGTTCCTGGCTTCGCGATCCGCGGCCAGGATGGCCTGCAGGTCCATCTCGTCGGCCTGGCCGGTGCGGGCCAGTGCGGCGCCGACGATTTCGGCGATGCGGGTGAAGCCGATCCGGCCATCAAGGAAGGCCTCAACGGCAACCTCATTGGCCGCGTTGAGCGCCGCCGGTTTGACGCCGCCCGTGGCCAGGGCATCGAAGGCCAGCCGCAGGGCCGGAAACCTTTCGTGGTCGGGCGGCTCAAAGTCGAGACCGCCGCAGGCCGACAGGCTGAGCCGCGACAGGCCCAGTTCCAGCCGCTCCGGGTAGGAGAGGGCATAGGCGATGGGGATGCGCATATCCGGGATACCCAGTTGGGCAACCACCGAGCCGTCCCGGTACTCGACCAGGCTATGCACGATGGACTGGGGATGAACCACCACCTCGATCTGTTCCGGCGCCGCGTCAAAGAGCCAGCGGGCCTCGATCACCTCAAGTGCCTTGTTCATCAGGGTGGCCGAGTCGATGGAGATCTTGCGGCCCATGTTCCAGTTGGGATGGGCCAGAGCCTGTTCGGGGGTGACCGAGGGCAGGTCGGCCGCGATCATGGCGCGAAAAGGACCGCCCGAGGCGGTGAGGATGATCCGGGCCACATCCTGCCGGCGACCGGCCTCCAGGGCCTGGAAGATGGCGCTATGCTCCGAGTCGACGGGCAGCAGGCGCACCTGGTGCTCCCGGACCGCGGTCATGATCAGACGGCCCGCCATGACCAGGGTCTCCTTGTTGGCCAGGCCGATGTCCTTGCCAGCCTCGATGGCGGCCAGGGCAGGCAAAAGGCCGATCGCGCCGACCACCGCTGACACCACCATGTCCGCCGCCGGCAGCGTGGCCACCGTGCAGAGGCCTTCGACGCCGCAAAGTATGCGCGGCCGGCGGCCGGCAGGCAACCGTTTGCCCAGTTGATCGACCAGGGTCTCGTCGGCCACGGAAACGCATTCCGGTGCGAACTCAAGGATCTGCTCGGCCAGCACATCGATCTGACGACCTGCCGCCAGCCCGGCGATGCGGAATCGGCCGGGGAACTGGCGCACCAGTTCCAGGGTGTTGCGGCCAATCGACCCGGTGGAGCCCAGCAGGCTGAGGGTTTTCATCACAACAGGCCGAAATGGAGGAGATAGTACAGGACCGGGCCGGTCAGCAGCAGGCTGTCGATGCGGTCGAGGATGCCGCCATGGCCAAAAAGAATGGCGCCCGAGTCCTTGACCCCGACGGCGCGCTTGAGCATCGATTCGGTCAGATCGCCGGCAATGCCGACCACCACCAGCAGCGCGGCTGAGAGCAGCAGCGCCGGCATGCGCACGGGCGCGGGCGAAAACAGCCCCAGGAGCAGGGCCGCGGCCATGCCCGCAAGCAGTCCGCCGACCCCGCCGGCCACGGTTTTCTTGGGGCTGATCCGGGGAAAAAGCTTGCGCTCGCCAAAGGCCCGGCCAGCATAGTAGGCGCCGGTGTCCGAACCGGCGACAATGGCAGCCAGCATGAGCAGCCAGTAGGCGCCTTGGGGATGGAATCGCAGCAGGACCACATGGGCGACGCTGATCGCCACGTACACCGAAGCAAAGCCGCTGCAAAGGAGAAACCGGAGCACATCCTCGAGGGCGGCGTAGCCGTGAAGCGCAATCACCGCCGTGGCCAGCAGGCTGCCGATCAGCCCGACCAGGACCAGATCGCTCTGACCGGAGAACGAGGCGATCACCGGCAGAACACAGGCAAGGATGGCGAGCGGACGTCGCCAGCCGCCCAGCCAGGGGCAGGTCATGCGGAACAACTCGTGCAGAGCGATGACTGCGGCTACGCATAGTACCACCCAGAACAGGTGGACAGACCCATACAACAGCAGCAGCAGCCAGCCACCCGCAAGCAAGAGGCCAGGAATGACTCGATTCATGCTTACTCCGCGTGTAGCTGAGCGCCGATTTTGCCGAATCGGCGCTGCCGGCTGTTGAAGACGGCGATGGCCTCGGTGAGCTGATCCTTTTTGAAATCAGGCCATTTCACCTCTGTGAAATAGAGCTCGGCATAGGAGGCCTGCCAGAGCAGGAAATTGGACAGCCGGTGTTCGCCGCCGGTGCGGATCAGGAGATCGGGATCGGGCTGGCCGGCGGTGAAGAGATGATTGCTGATCGTCTCCTCGTCGATATCCTGCCAGCGTATCCCGTCCTGGGTGCACTGCCGGGCCAGGTCGCGCACCGCCGCAACCATCTCGGCACGGCCGCCGTAACTCAGGGCCAGGTTGAGGGTCATGCCGGTGCAGCCGGCGGTGTCGGCGATGGTCTGGGTCAGCACGGCGCGAACATCTTCCGGCAGGCGGTTCTGCTGGCCGAGGCAGCGAAGGCGAATGTCGTTCTTGAGCATGGTGCTCAACTCGGCCTTCAGATAGTTCTTGAGC
>CAZFPV010000160.1:0-5298 GCA_964521155.1 uncultured Desulfobulbus sp.
GTCATCGACGGCGTCGGCGGCGTGCTCGGCTTTGTCCCCATCATCATGTTCATGTTTTTTGGCATCGCCGTGCTCGAGGATTCCGGATACCTGGCCCGGGTGGCCTTCATGATGGACCGAATCTTCCACTTCTTTGGCCTGCACGGCTCCTCGGTGATGCCCTTCATCGTCTCCGGCGGCATCGCCGGCGGCTGCGCCGTGCCCGGGGTCATGGCGACGCGGACCCTGCGTTCGCCCAAGGAGCGGATGGCCACCCTGCTGACCGTGCCCTTCATGAACTGCGGCGCCAAGCTGCCGGTGCTGACGCTGTTGATCGGCGCCTTCTTCTCGGCCCATCAGGCCCGGTACATGTTCCTCGCCACCCTGTTTGCCTGGATCGTGGCCCTGTGCGCAGCCAAGCTGCTGCGTATGACCGTGCTCCGCGGCGAATCCACCCCCTTTGTGATGGAGCTGCCGCCCTATCGATTCCCCACCCTGCGCGGACTGGCCATACATACCTGGGAGCGGACCTGGCAGTACATCAAGAAGGCGGGTACGGTGATCCTGGGCATCTCCATCCTGATCTGGGCCATGATGACCTATCCCGGCCTGCCCGATGCACGGACGGGCCATTTCGAAACCCAGCGGCAACAGGTGGTGGCGGCGCAGGCAAGCGGGAAGAAGAGCGGAGAAGAGGCGGAACAGGCCATTGCGGCGCTCCAAGCCGAGGAGGCCATGGAGGGACTGCGGTATTCGCTGGCCGGCCGCATCGGCCTGGCCTGCGAGAGCGTCAGCCGCTACGCCGGCATCGACTGGCGCACCAACATCGCCCTGATCAGCGGCTTTGCCGCCAAGGAAGTGATCATCTCGACCCTGGGCACAGCCTATTCCCTTGGCGAGGTCGATCCCGAGGCCTCCGGCTCGCTCAGCGAGCGGCTGGCTCGCGACCCGAAATGGAATCCGGTAGTCGCCCTGGCAGTGCTGGTGTTCATCATGTTCTACGCCCCCTGCTTCGTCACCGTGGTCTGCATCGCCAAGGAGGCAGGCTCCTGGAAGTGGGCGGCCTTTTCCATGGCCTTCAACACCGTCTTTGCCTATATCCTGGCGGTGGGCATCTACCAGATCGGCATGCTGCTATACGGTTCCTGACAGAGGCTGCACATCAGGGCCGGTAAGCTTTGAAGCGCACCAGCACTTCGGCCATCTCGGTCGCGGACAGCAGGGGCGGCTCGCCAACCTGCAGGGCGAGGAGATACATGCGGGCGAGCGTCTCTATCTCGACGGCAAGTGCCAGCACCTGCACCAAGTCGCCGGCGTGGCAGATCATGCCGTGGTGGCCGAGCAAGGCGGCGCGACGGTCCGTGAGCGCCTCGATGGCCCGATCGGAGAGCGCCTGGGTGCCGAAGGTGGCATAGGGGGCGCAGCGAATGGAGTCGCCACCGGCCAGGGCGACCATGTAGTGAAAGGCGGGAATGGGCCGCTCCAGACAGGCCAGGGCGGTGCAATGGACGGCATGGGCGTGAAGAATGGCCGCAGCCTCGGGAAAGCGGCCATAGATGTCCCGGTGCATCCGCCATTCCGAGGAGGGCTTGCGACTGTCTTCGGCCCGGCCGGTCTCGTCCATCCAGACCAAGTCGGCGGGGGTGCAGCGGTCGTAGGGCAGGGCCGAGGGGGTGATGAGTAAACCGTTGCGGCAACGGACGCTGACATTGCCAGCCGCGCCCTGGTTCAGCCCCAGGCTGTTCATGGCCCGGGCCGTGGCCAGCAGCTGCTCGCGCAGGCCGGTCTCGTCCATCAACTTCGCTCCGGATAAAGCGTACACAACCCCGCCCGGCTGGCCGGACAGACGCCGCGCTCGGTGATCAGACCGGTGACCAGGCGGGCCGGAGTGACGTCAAAGGCGGGATTGCGGGCCAGGGTTCCAGCCGGGGCGATGGCCACGGTGCGGACCACGCCGTCCTCGGCCGCTCCCTGCACGCGCAGAACCTCCTCCTGATCGCGTTCCTCGATGGGGATTTCGACCAGGCCGTCGTCCATGGTCCAGTCGATGGTCGAGCCCGGCAGGGCCACGTAGAAGGGGATGCCGTTGTCAGCCGCGGCCAGGGCCTTGAGGTAGGTGCCGATCTTATTGCAGACGTCGCCGCCGGCGGTAGTCCGGTCGGTGCCGACCAGACAGCAGTCGACCAGGCCCCGCTGCATGAGATGCCCGCCGGCGTTGTCGACGACAAGGTGATGGGCAATGCCCGCACCAGCCAGTTCCCAGGCGGTCAGCGAGGCTCCCTGGTTGCGCGGCCGGGTTTCATCGATCCAGACATGGATCGGAATGCCGGCTTCGGCTGCCTTGTAGATCGGCGCCAGCGCCGTGCCCCAGTCCACCGTGGCCAGCCAGCCGGCGTTGCAGTGGGTGAGGATGCGCACCGGCAGGCCGTCTCCCTTTTTGCGCCAGATCCGCTCGATCAGGCCCAGACCGTGGCAGCCGATGGCCTCGTTGACGGCCACGTCCTCGTCGCAGAGGCAAGCCGCCTCGGCATAGGCCGCGGCGACGCGCTCGACCTCGGCCAGGGGCAGCAGCCGGGCGAGCATCCGCTCCACCGCCCAGCGCAGGTTGACGGCTGTGGGCCGGCACTCGATCAGTCGTGCGGCCGTGCCGCGCAGATGCGCCTCGTCCGTGCGCTGCCGCAAGGCCAGGCAGAGGCCGTAGGCGGCGGTGGCCCCGATCAGCGGCGCGCCGCGCACCTCCATCCGGCGGATGGCGGTCATGGCCTCGTCCGGATGATCCAGCCGCTTGACCACAAACGCAAACGGCAGCCGGGTCTGATCGATGATCTCAACCCCGACCCCATCCGCTGCCAGCCAGATCGACCGATATGGGGTTCCCTTGACCAGCACGGCCGCGTCTCGGATGGTCCGCAGTTTACTGAGCGCTACCCGGGATCATCGACGGCGCCCAGAAAATGCCGCCCTTCTGCTCCGATTCCTCATAAAACGCGGGCCCCGACCACTCCTTCTTCTGGTCGATGTACCCCGGCTGCATCACCTTGAGGGTTATCTTGTCGCTGTTTTCCAGCTGCTCCTCGCTGAACTGGTGCACCCCCTGCAGCGGGGTGTTGCCGATGTAGATCCACTCGCCCGCGCAGGGCGCGTTCTTGCCGCTCATCTGGTAGACGACATAGGCTCCCTCGGGGGCGGTGTTCACCTTGAAGCGCACTGAGGTGGTCTTGTCGCCGCAACCGCCGAGGAGAAGCACTGCCGCGAGCATCGCGAGCAGGCCGACCATGCCTTGGCCAGTGGTCTTCCGATATCTGCAATCCATGACTACTTCCTTGGCTTCAGTTCGATAAAAATGGGCTGGGCCTGGTTCTGGGCCTCTTCCCGCGACTCGTGACGGGTGTTCACCCAAAAGGAGGTGATGTCTTCCAGGTAGCCGGATTTGCGCATCTGCACGGTGACGTACTGCGGCGCGCCGTCACTGGTCTCCCAGGTCACCACCACCGGCGAGACGCCGAGCGAGGCGTCGTCCCTGAGGTTGATCACCTCGGCGCCCGGCGGGTCGGATTCGAACTTCACCGCGCCGTACATCGTTTTTTTCGCGCATCCCGAGGCGCCCAGCAGGGCGGCAAGGCAGAGCAGCGAGAGGGCGAAACGGCCAATGGTCTGAAACTGCATGCTAAAGCTCCTGGTCAGTAGTGCCGAAAATGGAGAAAGGGTCGCCAGTCAGCGTTGTCGCAAGCGGTCGCCGGTTGAGTACCCTGTTTTCGATCGCGCCGAAAGAAATTGCCGCAATCCCGCAAGTAAAGAGCGGTCGGGCCGAGTATTGCCCGCCTGCGGACACTACCTAACCAGTCGGGAACGGGTCAAGACAAATTTTACGGCCCAGGCCATGGGGAGGACGGTTTCACGCCGTCGCGGATTTCCATGACAAGAAAAGAGAAATAATGAGACGGTTTCTGGATTTTCATATTTGGCTCTGCTATAGTCCTTCTGTATCAGTCAGTTCCAGCCGGATGCCTCCGGCTAACTTTTCGCCGCGCCGCCATGACCAATCCGCTCGACACCCTGAATAACCTCAAGGTCTCCGGCAATCTGCCGAGTATGCCCCAGGTGCTGGTGCAGCTGATCGACAGCTGCCACGATCCGGAGATCCAGATGCAGGCCATCGCCCGCATCGTCGACAAGGACGCGGCCATCAGCGCCAAAATCCTGCAGCTGGTCAACAGCTCCCTCATCGGCGCCCGCAGGGCCTTCAACAACCTGGAACAGGCCGTGGTCTATCTGGGCGCCGATGCGGTCCGGAACCTGGCCATCAGCGTCTCGGTGCAGCAGATCTTCCGCCGGGTGGAGACCAACGGCCTGCTCTCCATCGACCGATTCTGGCACCACTCCACCCTGGCCGCACTGCTCGCCCGCAACACCGCCACGACCGTCGGTCATGCCGACGCCTCCGAGGCCTACCTGGCCGGGCTGCTGCACGACATCGGCAAGCTGCTCCTGTGGATGGCCTTTCCCGGCAAGTACGCCCCCCTGCTGCTCAAGGGGGTGCGCTGCCACAGCGGCCGGCTCACCTTTCTTGAGGAAGAGAAGCTGCACATCAACCACTGCGAGGCTGGAGCCTGGCTCTGCGAGCAATGGCGGCTGCCGGCCTTCCTAGCCGACGCCCTGCGCTATCATCACCACCCGGTGGACGAGGTAGCCCAGGCCCTGCCGCTGAGCAGAATCGTCAGCCTCTGCGATATGCTTGCCCACGGCGAAGCCGGCGATCCGGAATGTCTGGCCGCGGCCGACCGCTTCTTCCGCCTTGCCCCGCCCCAGGTCGAACAGATCTACGACGGGGTCGAGGCCGAGGTCGAACAGATTGCGGCCGAACTGGGAATCCGCATCCCGCGCAACGCCCGCACTTCCCATGATCTGGAGCCCGAGGGCGAAGAGGTGCACAAGGAGATCTCGCTTGGCCTGATCAATCGGGTCCGCGACATCAGCCAGCTCAGCGGTCTGCTCGACAACCTCCTGCGAGCCGAGAGCCTGGACCGGATCGCGGCGGCCGTGGAGCAGGGGCTGAAAATCCTGTTCAACGAGGATGCCTGCCTCCTCCTGATTCCCGAAAACACGGGTGAGGCGCTGCGCTGCCTGGTTTCACCCGACAACAAACTGGCGCGCGAGGTCCAGGGACTGACCTTCACCCCGGAGCACCTGGGCGACAGCCTGGCTGGCCGGGCCCTGCGCCAGCGGCAGATGATCCATTCCCTCAGCGACGGCGCCGTTGCCGGCAAGCCGCCCAGGAACCTGCTCGACGCCCAGTTGCTTCGCCTCCTCGGTACCGAG
>CAZFPV010000161.1:0-5265 GCA_964521155.1 uncultured Desulfobulbus sp.
GCGCCTGCAGCAGCGCCGGGCCGTGACGGTCCAGCAGGGCGCCGTTGGTGGTGAGATTGACCCGAAGGCCGTGGCCGTGGGCGAGATCAAGCAGCTGCGGCAATGCCGGATGGAGAAGCGGCTCGCCCAGGACGTGGAGACAGAGGTGGTGCGTGTGCCCCCTGAGGCGATCCAGTAGCTCGGCGAACACCGCCACCGCCATGGTCGCGGCGGGACGACTGGTCGGCCGGCAAAAGTCGCAGGCCAGATTGCAGCGGTTGGTGATCTCGATATAAATTTTCTTGAACATGCCGGGCCTGCGGCTCGCTGCATTGGAACAGGTTCAGATGAACCGCTGCTTGAGGGTCTCACAGATCGCGTCCACGTTCGCAGGCGTGGCCCCGAAGCGATCGACGTACTGCTGGGCATGCCTGCGCCGAACCGGCTCATGGATATCGTCCAGTCGCCGGAATACTCCGGTTCGCCGCCCGATCTGATACAGCACCTGCTCCGCCGGCGCCATGGCCAGGAACCGTTCGATCACCCTCGCCATCCGCTCCCTGTCGCCAGGCAGCCGACCATCGATCTCCTCGAACAGGTTGAGGATATGGTCGCTCTTCACCTGGCTGGCGATGCCGTCCAGCGAACGCACGAACAGCAGCAGTTCCCCGGCGATCTCACGATCGCCCATGGGCGTGAACTGCCCCAGATCGCGGTCGCGGGCCAGTTCGATGTTGTCCGGAACGGTCAGGGTGCGCAGGCGGATGAAGTCCGGGTCGATCTGGTTGAGCGCGTCGGCGCTCTCCAGGGCGTGTTCGCGCGAGAGTTCGCGGCCGCCCAGCCCGGGCATGACGTATTCGGACAGTTCGATGCCCGCCTGTTTGACCTTGCAACCGGCCTGGATATGGGTGGCCTTGTCCGCGCCCTTGCGCACCCGGGCAAGGACCTGGTCCGAGCCGGATTCCAGACCGATGTGGAGGCGGTTGAGGCCGGCCGCCGCCAGCCGGCCCAGATCATGGTCGCTGATCCGGGCCACGGTCTGGGAGCGGGCGTAGGAGGTGATCCGCTCGATCTCGGGAAAGGCAGACCGAAGATGATGCAGGATGGTGACGAGATCATCCGGGCTGACGATCAGGCTGTTGGAATCCTGGAGGAATACCGACCGGCAGCCATGGTGCAGCCAGTGGCGGGCAGCCTGCACTGCCATCTGTCCCCGCCAGTCGCCATCCTCGAGAACCGGCGCTCCAGCCGCCCCGGCGTTGTCGCCACGCATCTGCTCGACATGGCCACGGATCAGGTCGATGTCCTTGAGCACCTCGGCAACCGGTCGTCGGCTGAAGGACTCTTGCTTGTACAGGCTGCAGAAGGTGCAGCGATTCCAGGGACACCCCCGGGTCACGCGCACCAGCAAGCTGTCGCTCTCGCTGGGCGGCCGGATCGGTCCCTGCTCAAACCCCTGCCAGGCTTCGGCGTCGGTCATGGGCATCTCCCCTTGCACACGTTATGCCTTTGTCGCCTCCCCACGCCACTGACCTTCCATGGCGGCCTTTCCTGCCAACCATCCCATCTTACCGCCTGAACACCCAGAAGTCGGGATGGAGCATGGCCAGGAAGGGGATCAGCTCCAGTCGGCCCACCACCATGTCGATGATGAAGATGATTTTGGTCAGGGGTGTGAGGTTGCCAAAACTGGCCATGGGCCCGATGCTGCCATACCCCGGACCGATATTGCCGATGGTCGCGGCTGTGCCGACGATGCCGATGCCCACATCCCCCTCGATGATTGTTACCAACAGCGCGGACAGGGTCATCAGGGCGATGTAAAACAGCAGGAAACCGAGGATCTGCCGCTGGATGTCATCAGGAACGGTGACCCGGTCGAGCTTGATCGGCAGTACTGCCCGGGGATGCACCACCTGGGCGATCTCCCGTTTGAGATATTTCAGACCAAACAGCACCCGCACCACCTTGACGCCGCCTCCCGCTGAACCGGCGCAGCCGCCGATGAGCATGACCGTGAACAGGATGGTCTGGGCCGGTACGGTCCAGAGGGCGAAATCCGCGGAGGCAAAGCCGGTGGTGGTGATGATCGAGGCAATCTGGAAGAATCCGTCCCGAAGACCATCGCCCACCTTGACGCCTCCAGTCCACATCAGGCTGAGACAGAGCACCAGCGACATCACCACGACGATCGAAGTGTAGAAGCGAAACTCTTCGTTGCTCGTCAGGGCGCGGTACTTCCCCTGGAAGAGGGCCCGGTACTGGAGAGCAAAATTGCCCCCGGCCAGGAACATGAACAGGGTGACGATCCAGGTGCTGGCAGCGCTGCCGTAGCCCATGATTGATTGGGGATGGGGCGAGAAGCCCCCCGCCGCCATGGTGGAAAATGAATTGCAGACCGCATCAAAGAGCGGCATCCCGGACAGGCGGAGCAAAAGGACTTCCACCACGGTCAGGAGGATGTAGATGGTCCACAGCGCCTTGGCCGTATGGGTGATCCGGGGGGTGACCTTCTCCTCGGTGGGGCCAGGCGCCTCGGCAAAGAACATCTGCCGCCCCGCCACCGCGAACTGCGGCAGGATGGCGACAAAAAGGACGATGATGCCCATGCCGCCCAACCACTGGCTGAGGCTGCGCCAGAAGAAAAACACCCTGGGATAGGGGGCGAAATCCTTGAGGATCGTCGCTCCGGTGGTGGTGAACCCGGAGATGGATTCAAAGTAGGCGTCGATCGGTCCGAGATCGAAAAAGAGATAGGGGATGCCGCCGATGCCGCCGGTGACCACCCAGGCCAGGGAGACAATGAGCATGCCCTCGATTCGCTTGAGGCTGTCGAAATCGCGGGAAAATTTGCCCGCCCACTGGAGCAGCCACCCCAGATTCACCGACACGGCGAAGGCGACGACAAAGGGGTGGATGGCGGCATACTCCCCAAACAGCAAGGCCACCGAGATCGGCGTCAGCATGATGACGCCCAGGGCGACCAGGATGATGCCCAGGACATTGCAGATGGCGGACAGCCTCATCGGGAGAAGAACTCCTTGATCGCCTCGGCGTCCTTGGCCATGGTGAAGATGATCAACTGGTCGCCGGCCAGGAGTTCGGTGTCGCCGTGGGGAAAGATGACGCCCCGGCCGCGCTTGACCACGCCGATGATGGCCCGGGCCGGCAGCTTGAAATCCTTGACCAGGGTGGCGGCGAAGGTTTCCGGCAGGTTGAGGCGCAGCACCTCGCCCTGCCCGCCCTCGACCAGCGCCAGGATGTTCACGTCCTTGGCCTGGAGACGATTCAGCAGTTCCTTCAGAGCCGAATCGCGCGGGGACACGACCACGTCAATGCCAACCCGTTCAAAGAGGGCCTTGTTGCCGGTGTTGCCCACCCGGGTGATGATCCGCTCGCAGCCCAACTGCTTGGCCAGGAGCGAGCAAAGCAGGTTCTTCTCGTCGTTGTTGGTGACGCAGACCGTGACGTCCGCAGCGCCGATGGCCTCGCCCTCCAGCAGTTCCAGGTCGGTGCCGTCGCCGTGGAGCACGAGGGAATCCTTGAGGTTGTCAGCCAGATAGAGGCAGCGGGGTTTGTCATGCTCGATCAGTTTCACCTTGATCTGGGCCCGCTCCAGCATCTTGGCCAGCATGAAACCGACGGAGCCGCCACCGATGACCGTGGCCGTCCTGATGGTGTTCACGTTACGGAAGAACTGGGCGGCGAGCACATCCAGGGCCGGCCCGGTACCCATGAACACCACCTTGTCGTCGGTCTGGATGACGGTTGCACCGTCGGGGATAAACAGGCTGTGATCGCGGGTAATGGCGACGATGAGCACATTCTCGGGGAAGGAGCAGTCCATGATCCGCAAGCCGCGGATGGGCGAGATCTGCTTGATGCGGTACTCGAACATCTTGGCCTTGCCCTTGACGAAATACTCGACGTCGATGGCGTCGGGCACGGAAATGATGCGGAAGATGTCCTGGGTGAGCAATTGCTCCGGCCAGATGATGGTGTCGATGTCGTACCGGCTCTGATAGCGGCCCTGGGTGGTCGAGGACAGGTTGCGATAGAGTTCAGTGCGATGGACGAAGCAGATGGTCTCGACGTCGGAGATCTTCTTGGCGGTCCAGCAGGCGACGATGTTGGCCTCGTCAGTGGCGGAACAGGCGATGAAGAGGTCGGCCCCGGCGGCATTGGCGCCTTCGAGCACCAGCACGTCCGAACCGCTGCCCGAGGCGAAGCTGATGTCCAGGGTGTTGAACTTGTCGGGCAGGCGATCCAGATCGTCGATGACCGTGAGGTTGTGCTTGCGGTACAACTGGGAGGCCACCATGTATCCGGTTTCGGTGGCGCCGAAAATAAGAATGTTCATGCACCCTCTTGGGGGAGACGAAGGGAAACAGCGAACGGACAGCGCATCAGACGCGCTGGCCTTCAGGCCGACAATCCCGGGAGGCGCCGGCGCCTGAACCACCGCACCTTCCCGATCCGCGAAGGCAATATTTTACTCGAACCCCATTTTTTTGCGAGAACATCGTGGCCGTCCCTGGATGGATGCCCGACCAGGCCCCCTTGCCACCCCTCGCTGCCGGAAAAAGGGTTGCAAAATATCGATGCATGCGGATAGTAAACAAAATAATCATTGGAGGGAATCCCGGTCGGGCGCGATGACGCTGCTCCTCTTCCCCCTCCCCGCAGCCGGGCGCCGCCGGAAGACCGGGGCCAACCAGTATTTGAACCATGGAATTGTTTCCCATCATCGAAGCCGCCGTGGCCGGCATTGTCGTTCGCGAACCAGCGGTCGAGGTGCTCGTGCTCAAACGCAGGGCAAACCCCCGCGACCCCTGGTCCGGCCACTACTCCTTTCCCGGCGGCCGCCGCGACCGGACCGACGTCACCCTGCTCGACACCTGTGTGCGTGAAACCTACGAGGAGTGCGGCATCCTCCTCTCCCCCGACCATCTGGTCAAACAGTACCCCGTGCGCACGGCCGGCAATTCGGTCAATCGCCCTGTCCCGGTCACCACCTTCTTATTCGAACTGGATGAACAGCCTGATATCAGGCTGCAGATGACCGAGATCAGCTGCTACGAGTGGCTTGCACTCGACTACGTCGCCGACGAGGAGAATATTGTCCAGCGTATCATGAGCCCGAGCTATCCGGACAGGCTCTTTCCCTGCCTGCCGGCCACGGATGGATTTGTCTGGGGCTTCACCTACGAGACCCTGAAAATGATCATTGCCGATCGATACAACGCCGTCCCGCGGGCGGCCGCCGCCGTGGCGGAGACAGGGACA
>CAZFPV010000162.1:0-5205 GCA_964521155.1 uncultured Desulfobulbus sp.
TCTCCACGAACGCGGCAGCCGGCGCGGGGTCGAGATTCTCGGGCCCTCGCCTGCGCCGCTGGTCAAGCTGAAGGATCAGACCCGCTGGCATCTGCTGCTCAAAAGCATGCACCACACGGTGCTGCATGAGCTTTGCACGGCAGTGTTGGCCGAGGAGAGCAGGCTCTGCCCGCACACGGTGACCATGACCCTGGACATCGATCCGGAAAATATGATGTGAACAAAGGGGGAACAAACGAGAAGGCGCGGCAAGAAACGCCGCCCCGGCGGCCAGGAGGGGAGGATGCCGCCGGGGTGGCTGGGAAACCAGTCAGGGAGGAGAGAAACAGTCAGGCGGGTGTTACATCTGGGTGCAGCGGCCTTTGCCCATACCCATGCCGTGGCCCATACCGTGTCCCATGCCCATACCCATCATACCCATTGGGCAGGGCAGGCCGGCTTCCTGGGCCTTGACGCGAAGTTGTTCCCTCAGGGTGAACAACTCACCCGAAAGCTGGCCAATCTTGGCTGTGTCAGGGGTGTCTGCGTTCATCAGCGCCCGCAATACCGCCTGCTTTTCTGCCATTTGTTTGCGTTGTTCCACCGTGTCGGCGAGGAACTTGTCGTGGATCTTCCGAGTGGCCGCATCCATCTGCTGCGCGCAGGGTCCCATGCCCATCCCCATGCCCTTGCCGGCGGGCACTCCGGGCTGACCGGGCTGGGCGATGGCCGCCTGGGAGATAGCCAGGGCCAGACCGCTGGTCAGGATTGCTGCCAATGCAATTTTTTTGGTGCAGGTTGTCAGTTCCATGGTGTTGTACTCCTATAGGTTGAGGGGGAGAGGGTGCCTGTTGTTACCTTATCCATAGCGAACGCCATGCCAGATGTGGATATATTCACAACTTCTCGAAATGATACAATTTTATTTAAAACCCGGCGATCTTCCCACTCCGGCGAGCGCAATCGGACGCGGAACTGTTCCCTTCCTACCCACTTCCTGTTCCAGTCCTGGGTAAAAAGTATCCAGCAGATGAGTCGGGTGCATTGGCGCCCGGCGTTTGGCCCCAGCCTTGCGGCGATTGCCGCCCGGGTTTCGGCTGGAGTAATCCTTGCATAGCATTGAGGCATGAGAGCCATGCTGTCCAAATATTCGCGCCCTGCGTTTTTCTTTACCACACCCTGGTTGCTGGCCGCGGCCGCGGGCCTGTTGATCCTGATCGTGGTCACCTTCGCCTTCCACAACCTGCGTCTGGAGCGGCGGTTGATGACCGACGTCCTGGTGCAGAAGGCTGCCACCCTGATACAGGTGCTCCATTCGGGATCCAGGGCTTCGTACCTCAATGACCTGCGCCGCGATTACTGGAACAACGAGGCCTGGGGCGTCCATGTGCAACGGGTTATCGACCATCTGGCCGAGGATTCGGACCTGCGCTTTCTCGCTCTGGTCGATGCCCAGGGCAAGGCAATCGCCCACAGCGACCACGCCAGGGTGGGGCAGTCCATCCCAATTACCCTGCCCGAGGCCGGCAAGGAGAGCAAATCGGAAGCGCCTCCCATGCGGTACCAAATCCTTGCTGGCAGCGAATACGGTCGCGTCTTCGAGGCGGTGCGGCCGTTCGTTCCGGCCATCCCGACCATGATGCCGATGTGGCCGCTGCACGAGGGTGGGCCAGGACGCCACCGGATGTTCCTGCACGACCAGGACGACCGGCGGTCGATGATGCGGCCTGTTCCGGAGATGGGCAAGGCCGGAGAGCGGTACTATGTGATCGCCGGGCTGGACATGAAGGAGTATGACCGCACTCTGGGCCGGTTGCAGATGCAGATCATGATGCTGTCACTGGCCATGCTGCTGGTCGGTCTGGGCGGCTGGCTGTCCCTGTCAGCGGTTCAGGGGTACCGCGTCTCGCAGAAAACCTTGGATGAGATGCAGGCCTACACCTCGCTGCTGATCGCCAAGCTGCCGGTCGGGGTTATCGCCACCGATGCCCAGGGCCGGATCACTACCTGGAACGAGGCCGTGGCCGGGTTGACTGGCGTGGTCAAGGGCGCGGTCATGGGGCGGGAACCGCGGGAGTTGCTGCCCGAGGCGCTGGCCGCCTTTTTTTCCGGAGAAGGGGGAGGCGACGGCAAGGGGCCGCGGCAGGATCGGGATGCGAGCCTGCGGCTTGCGCTTGCCCATCGCCGCTGCGAACTGCTCTGTCATCCTCTGGTGATCACCGACAGCCAACAGCAGTATCTGGGCAGGGTTTTGCTGATTTCGGATGTGACCGAGATTCGGTCGCTGGAGCAACGGATGCGGGAGAGCGAGCGGCTGGCCGCGATCGGCCGGATGGCCGGCGGCGTGGCCCACGAGGTGCGCAACCCGCTCAGTTCCATCAAGGGGCTGGCCCTGCTGTTGAAAAACAAATTCGCCGAAGGCAGCCGGGAGCGGGACACGGCCGATCTGCTCATCCAGGAAACCGAGCGGATGAATCGGACCATCACCGAGATGCTCAGCTTTACCCGCCCGGCGACCCTGCGCCTCAGCCCGGTTGATATGGCCGCCCTGCTGCGGCGGTGTCTGGAACTGGTCAAGGCCGAGGCTGCGGATGGCGGGGTGGTCGCCGATCTGGCGGTTACGGCCAACCTGCCCGCGATCCAGGCCGATGCTGACCGGTTGCAGCAGGTGCTGCTGAACGTGCTGCTCAACGGCCTCCAGGCCATGGACCAGGGCGGCCGGCTGACCGTGACCGCCGCCCCGGCCGATTCGGGCCAATCGGTCGAGATCCGCATTGCCGACACCGGCAAGGGCATCCCGCCGGAGCTGCTGTCGCAGGTGTTTTTCCCCTACTTCACCACCAGGCAGGGCGGCAGCGGCATTGGTCTGGCCATCTCGCAGAAGATCGTGACCGACCACCAGGGGACGATCGAGGTGGAGAGCGAGCCCGGCCAGGGGACAACGGTCGTCATCCGCCTGCCCGTGCGTCAGTCGGAAACGGCGGCGCGACCGGAAAACGGGGCGGCCGACGACCCGGTCTGATGGCGAGGCCTGCCGAGTTCAGCTTCAACTGAAGTGCTTGTCGAGAAATTCGCACTCCAGGGGGTTGAGATCAAAACGTATCTCCGCTTCGCGCAGCACCGAGGCCCGCTTTTTTTCCGGGTGTTGCTGCAGGGTCTCGGCCATCCACTGCAGGGCCTTTTTCAAGTTTGCCGACTGGCTGCGCAGCGGCGACTGGTCACTCATGGCGTGTTTGTGCCTCCTGAACGGCAGTTGCCCGCCGGTTGCATGATGCCTATTGTGTACCCGAAAGAGGACGGTCCGGCAACCCGGAACCACCTCTCCGCCGGGCCTGTGCGAGCAAGAATGCCTTGACCGTGGAGCTTTGCGGATGATAGCATACGAGCAACAAGGGTATACGACAGGAACGCCATGGAAAGCCTTGCAGGACATTTTCTCATCTCCACGCCCCAGATGCCTGACCCCAGGTTTCAGCAGCAGGTGATCTATCTCTGCGCTCATAACGACGAGGGGGCCATGGGGCTGGTGATCAACAACCCCAACCCTGAGATCACCCTGCTCGACATCCTCCACGGCTCCAACCTGTCCATTCCTGAGGGCCCGTTACCGCCCGTCTACATGGGCGGTCCGGTGGAGATGGACGCTGGCTTCATCCTCTTTGGCTCCGAAACCACGGAACGCTACGCCGTCGAGGTGACGCCGGGCATCTCCCTGTCGCGCGACTCCAGGCTGCTGGAGGACATCTCCCATGGTCAGGGGCCCAGGAATTTCCTCTTCATGCTGGGCTATGCCGGCTGGGGGGCGGGCCAACTTGAGGGCGAGTTAATTGACAACAGCTGGCTGACTGTGCCCGCCGACCTCGATGTCCTCTTCAATACCCCGGACGAAGAGAAATGGCGTCGGGCGGCCATGAAATTCGGCATCGACATCTCCACCTTCGGCGACATTATCGGCTACGCCTGAACGGGCCGACAAGAAAACATTACTTATCGCCGGCCCGGCAGCGGACCGGCTTTTTTCATGCCATGGATGAGAAAAGAGTTCCATCACCCCAAGTAAAGGATATTTTTCAGTGCACTCTCTGCGGCTTCTGCTGTCACGGCGAGACCACGGTTTCCCTTGACGCCCATGACCAGGAGCGGATGGCCGCGGCGCTTGGCCTGAGCCTGGAGGAGACTCGCCTCCGCTACTGGCGGGTCACGGGCCCGGTGGTGCAGATGCAGGTCCGCGACGGCCACTGCATCTTTTATGATGCCAAGGTCGGCTGCACTGTGCACGAGGGGCGACCCTGGCGCTGCCGGCAATGGCCCCTGCATCCGAGCATGTTGGCTGACGAGAACAACTTCATGACCATCACCGAATCTTGTCCAGGGTTGAAAAAAGAGCTTGGATACGAACAGTTCTGTCGTACTCTTCGTGCGTTGATGGAACAAGCAGGGTCGGAAAAAACCAGCCGATGAGGATTCTCGTGCCCCTGCTGGGCAAGACGCGCGAAGCCTACCTGGAGGCAGGCATCCGCGATTATGCCGGCCGGCTGAGCCGGTTTGCGACGGTGGAACTGCCAGTGCTCAAGGAACGGCACAGCCGCCGGGACGCGGACGAGGTGGTCAAGGGGCATGACGCGGCCCTGCTGCTGGATCAGGCGGCCTCTGCCGGCTTGCGGGTGGCCCTGGATCCGGCCGGTCGCATGGTCAGTTCCGAGGAATTGGCCGAATTGCTCGAGCAGTGGGAATACCGGGGTATTGCCATGGTCTGTTTTCTCATTGGCGGCCATCTGGGCCTGCATCGCTCGGTGCTCGCCCAGGCCGATCTGGTCATTTCCCTCTCGCGCCTGACGTTTACCCACGAGATGACCCGACTCATTCTGCTTGAACAACTCTACCGGGCCTGGACCATCAAGGCAGGGCACAACTACCACAAATAATCCCTCTCTCCGAACCCCGACTGGAAGCGTTCCTCCCGTTTTCCCCTGCTGCAAGCCGCGATTGGTGCTTGCCGGGCAAACGATTCCTTCGTATTATAGACCCTTACCTCAATACCCCGCCTGCGGAGACACTTGGCGCCTACCCTTCAACGTGACCGAATCGAGAAGACTCATTGCAGCCTTGCCACCAGGGATGCGACCGCCGGCTGCGCCGATCCGTCTGGAGGGGGTGCGCCTGGAAGACCTGCCCGGGCTGACCTGCGCGCTGGCTGCCGTGCTGGCGCCAGGGGATGTGCTCTTC
>CAZFPV010000163.1:0-2061 GCA_964521155.1 uncultured Desulfobulbus sp.
GTTTCTGTCCGATCCGGTCACGTGCCAGCATGAGCGTCTGCCTGGGCTCGTCCCAGATGGCAAACGCGAACATACCGTTGAGCCGGTCCACGCATTGCTCGCCCATCTCTTCATACAGATGGAGGATCACCTCGGTGTCGGTATTGGTGGAAAACCGGTGCCCCCGAGCCTCGAGTTCTTTTTTCAGCGGTGGGAAGTTGTAAATCTCGCCGTTGAACACGATCCAGACCGTCTCGTCCTCGTTAGCGATCGGCTGCCTGCCGGTGGACAAATCAATGATGCTGAGGCGGCGGTGTGCCAGCCCCATCGGCCCCCGCACCAGAAACCCTTCGTCATCCGGGCCCCGATGCGCAATGGCGTCGGCCATGCGTTTTAGCTCGTCGAGCGAGACGTTCCTTGCGCTGTATTTTCCGGCGATGCCGCACATAGAGTGATATGACTCCGAAATCTGTTCAGAAAGGCGCGGACGCTCCGCATCGTGTTCAGGAAGCGGCCGGCGGGGGAATGCAAGGCGACTTCATCCGGCTGGAAAAACCCCGTGAAGGCTATACACCACTGGTGCACCAGATGTCAATCTCCAACAGTACTCACCCCCGTTTAACCTCAAATGATCGCGATGATAGCGTTCTACCGGCGAAGTACTTGACAGAAGGTATTGAAATGAGCATATTGGGCCACCTTATCAAGGAATTCATAGCCCTCAAGCACATTCACCCTCAAGCCCGGCAAGCGCATGTCCTGGATTATCGGAGACGGCCACGTCCATCTGCATCAACTCCATTCGGCGGAGGCAGTCCTCATCGCCGCACTGGCCAACTTTCGGTCGACCGAGCTGACGCTCTCCCTTGATGGCCCGGTTGCACGCTTTCTTTTCCTGACCGAATCGCACGGCGCGGAAGGATTCACGCAACTGGCCAAATTGGCCGACCGGCGACAATCGGCGTCGGGCCTGTCCGTTGAGCAAACCAGCGAACCCGGCACGTTGCGGATATTTACCGCGGACGGTCAGGCTCTCCATGTTGTGGCCGGCCGACAGATTGTTTCGGACGAACGGCTCGAGGTTCTTGCCTTGGGACATACCCATGACTATCCGGACGGTCGTCCCGTCCTCCGGATACTGGACGAGTTGGAAGGCGCGGCCTGCCTGCGGGTTCTGCCTTGGGGCGCCGGCAAATGGCTGGGCCAACGGGGTCGGCTTGTGGAAGAGATCGTGCGCCGCCGCCACGTCGCCCCCCTTTTTCTTGGCGACAATAGCAACCGTCCCGCATTCTGGCCGTTGCCGGGCGTGTTTCGGGCGGCAGCCGCCCTGGGCATTCGCAATCTGCCCGGCAGCGACCCGCTCCCCTTCCCCGGCCAGCAGCGCAAGGCCGGGGCCTTCGGCTTTTACCTGCCCGGCTCGGTCGCCGAGGACCAGCCCTTCGACTCGATCCGCGGACTGTTGTGCACCCCGGAGGCACAACCGACTCCTTATGGCCAACTTGAAGGCCTGGTCCCCTTTTTCCACCATCAGGTTGCCATGCAGCTCGGCAAGAAGCGGGCGACCAGCCCCGCACAGCGTCCATGAAATTCCTTGTCATTGCGCCCCAGCCCTTCTTCTCCCCGCGCGGCACCCCGTTCAGCGTTTACTACCGCACCTTGGTCAGCAGGGAACTTGGGGTGGATATTGACTTCCTCACCTATGGCCAGGGCCAGGATGTGGACATTCCCGGCGTCCGTTTTCATCGCGGCCCCCGGCTCGACTTTCTCGGCCCAGTCAAAATTGGCCCCTCCGCCATCAAGCTGGTGCATGACTTCTTCCTCTTTTTCCTAATGCTGCGGCTGCTTGTCAAAAACCGCTACCAGGTTGTCCACGCCCACGAGGAGGCTGTCTTTTTCGCCCTCCTGCTGAAACCTCTCTTCCGGTTCAAATTGCTCTACGACATGCACTCCAGCCTGCCGCAGCAGCTCTCGAATTTCAATTTCACCACTTTCAAACCTCTGATCCGGCTGTTTGAGTGGCTCGAAAACAAGAGCCTTTCGCGCAGCGAGGCCATCATCACCATCTGTCCGGACCTGTATGAT
>CAZFPV010000163.1:2071-5189 GCA_964521155.1 uncultured Desulfobulbus sp.
ATTCGGTCCTGACCGACGCCAGTCGCAACCACCTGATCGAGAACTCGATCCTGGAGCCGGTGTGCCTGGCTCGGCAGTCCTCGACCGGGCAGGAGACAACGACACCCACCCCGCTGCCTGGACAGCAGTTCAAGCAACGGGTAGTCTATGCAGGCACCTTGGAACACTATCAGGGCATCGGTATCCTGGTGGACGCCGTTCCCCTGGTGCTGGCTCAGGTTCCCGAGGCCGGTTTTGTCATCGTCGGCGGCGCCGGGGAGCAAGTGATGCAATACACCGAGCAGGCACGCCGCCTCGGGGTGGCCGACAGGGTCGTCTTCACCGGCCGGGTGCCCCAGGCCGAGGCCCGCCGCCACAGCGGCGCCGCGGACGTGCTGGTGTCCCCGCGCAGCAGCGGCACCAATACCCCCCTCAAAATCTATGAACAGCTGGCCTCGGGCATCCCCTTGGTGGCCACGGCCATCTATTCCCATACCCAGGTGCTCACCGACGAGGTAGCCTTCCTGGTGCAGCCGGAAGCCGGCGACATGGCCCGCGGCATCATCGAAGCGCTCGCACCCGATGGCGAAGGACGACAGAAGGTGCGGGCAGCGCAAAAACTCTATGAAGAACAGTACTCCCGCCCGGTCTATGTCCGTAAGATGCGCGACGTACTGGAGACCTTGCGCTGATGTGCGGCATTGTCGGGTTTCTCCGTTTCTCGGGTACAACCCAGACCGATGACCGACCGCGACTGGAGGCGATGACGGCAACGCTTATCCATCGCGGGCCCGACTCCGCCGGCATGGATCAGCGCGACGGTGTCAGCCTGGGCATGCGCCGCCTGTCCATCATCGATCTCGAAGGCGGCCATCAGCCGATCTACAACGAGGATCGTTCCGTCTGGACCGTCTACAATGGTGAAATCTACAATTTTCCCGAACTCAAGCAGGAACTGCAGTCCAGGGGCCACCTCTTCCGCACCGGCACGGACACCGAAATCATTGTCCATGGATACGAGGAATGGGGGCAGGACTTTCCCCGGCGGCTCAACGGCATGTTCGCCATCGCCCTGCACGACGCCGCGAACAGGAAGTTCATGCTGGTCCGCGATCACTTGGGCATCAAACCGCTTTATTACGCCTTTCTACCAGACTGCCTGATCTTCGGTTCCGAGATAAAGGCCCTGCTTGCCAGCACCTGGATCGACCGGGAGATGGACCTTCAGGGCGTGGCCGATTTCCTTGCCTGGGAATACACCCCTGGCCGCTCCACCCTGTTTCGCTCCATCCGCAAGCTGCTCCCCGGCGAGATGCTCTGCCTCGACCTGCAGGCGCCGGCACTGCGCCCCGAGCGCTATTGGGACGTGCCGCGTCATCCGGCCGCCATTGCTACGAACAACCCGGAAGAGTGGGAAGAACGGATTCTGGCGCAGGTGCGGCAATCAACCCGGATGCAGATGATCAGCGACGTGCCGCTGGGCGCCTTCCTCTCCGGAGGGGTCGACTCCTCGCTGATTGCCGCCTGCATGGGCCGGGTGCAGACGTTCAGTATCGGCTTCGATGACCCGAGCTACAATGAGCTGGGTTGGGCGCGGCGCGTGGCCGCCCATCTCGGTGTGGACCACCGCGACGAAATCATCCGTCCCGAGGTGGTCGACTTGTTCGACCATCTGATGCACTTCATGGACGATCCCATCGGCGACTTCTCCATTTTCCCGACCTACCTGGTCTCCCGACTGGCCCGACGGCACGTCACTGTGGCCCTGAGTGGCGACGGTGGCGACGAACTGTTCGCCGGTTACGAAAGCTACCTGGCCCAGGAAAAGGCCCGACTCTACAGCCGCCTGCCCACTTGGCTGCGAGCCGGCCTGTTGCCTGCCCTGGCCGGACGGATACGGCCCACAACACAGAAGAAGGGCTTGATCAATAAGGTCAAGCGGTTCATCGAAGGAGCCGCCGGGCCGGTCGATCTGGCCCACGCCCGCTGGCGGCTCTTCGCCACCGATCAGGTGCTCGCCGGACTCTTCACCGAGGAGGCTGCCCGCTCCCTGAATCGACCCGCGGCCGGGCACATCCTTGAACTCTTCGAACAGGCCGGGGACAGGGGGGTACTCGACCGCTGCCTCTATGTGGACGTCAAGAGCTACCTCTGCGACAATATCCTCACCAAGGTCGACCGCATGTCCATGGCAGTGAGCCTGGAAACCCGGGTTCCCTATCTGGATAAAGATCTGGTCGAACTGGCCTTCCAGGTACCGGAACAGCTGAAGCTGGCAAACGGCGAGACCAAGGCCATCCTCAAACGGGTCGCGGCCCGACTGGTGCCCCGTGAATGTGTTTACCGCCCCAAGGAAGGCTTTTCCATCCCCATTAAGCACTGGCTTAACGGTCAGTTCAAACCGCTCATGGACGACCTCTTGAACGAAACCGAAATTCGCCGGGACGGGCTCTTCCACTGGCCGGTCATCAAACGACTTAAGACAGAACATCACCAGGGCACCCACAACCACAGCCACCTTCTCTGGGCGCTGATCGTCCTCCATGACTGGCGCCGCCGTTGGCAGCATCAGTAACCCAAAAGAAACAGAGCATTATGCACGCCATTGTTCGCGACCCCAGGCTTGCGGCCCGGAAATCCCATGACTGCATCGTTGTCGGCGCAGGCATCTACGGCATCGCCCTGGCGCTCCAGGCCACCCGCCTTGGCCTGACCTGCCTGCTGATAGAGCGTGGCGATTTCGGCGGATCCACCACCTACAATCACCTGCGGACCGTGCATGGCGGGCTGCGCTACCTGCAGAGCTTGGATCTGCCTCGTTTCTTCGAGTCCGTGAGCGAACGGCGCTGGTTTCTCAGGGAGTTTCCCGGTCTGGCCACGCCGCTGCCCTGCCTGATGCCGCTCTACGGAAATGGCCCCTACCGGCCTTCCGTCTTTGGAGTCGCGCTGGCACTGAACGACCTGCTCTCTCTGGGCCGCAACCGTACCGTGGCGCCCGGCCAGAAATTGCCGGCAGGCCGGGTCATCGATGCGGCCGAGGTCATCCGCCTCTTTCCCCAGGTCGACCGCCTGGGGCTCAAAGGCGGCGCGGTCTGGCATGACGGCGGCATGGCCTCCCCCCAACTACTGGTCATGGAGA
>CAZFPV010000164.1:0-5181 GCA_964521155.1 uncultured Desulfobulbus sp.
GAATTTGGCCGTATGCTTGGCCGTCTGGAGTTACTGGCGCGGATGAATGATGAAAAATATCGCCGCAGCGCCATCAACTACGTGCAAGGAATTCTGGGAGCACCTTTGTTGCAATTCCTGCCGTTGGATGCAGTCGGCGCCGTTCTTCAGCAATAACCTGACAATGGCCCAACGCACGTTCAGCCACCCAGTTCGGCTCCAGACGCCAAATGATCGTTCTCTCGCTCCAGCGTGGGAACGCAACCTGGACGCGCCAGCGTTTCTTTTCGTTCAAAACCAAAAAAATAAGTCTGTCCCCTTTTCAGGTGATAACAATTGAGCCCGGCGCAATTGCTTGCTCCGGGCTCGTATTTTCTAAATTTATTTAAGAATATAGATTACTTCTTCAAGGTTTTCCATTCTTCGATTACTGCTTTGCAGGCGGGGGTGGCTTTTTCTAAATTCTCCGGTTTAGCCACGCATCCTCTCCTTCCTCCACCGCCAGCGACAACATCACCGCATGGGCCGCCTGGAGCGATCATGGCGGCACATTCTTTTTCAAACGCAGCTCTGTTGGATGCATCATCCGCCGCAAAAGCGCTACAGCTTAACAACAAGGAAGACATCAAGATAATTGCCATTCTCATACGCTGTTCTCCTTTTCGGTTAGGGGTGGGAGGCAATTCTCCACCTTCATATAAATTATATTGTACATTACGATCATTTTTATTGCAACAAACTCTGATACACGGGGTTAGACTTCCTTATTCATCGACCAAATCGGCAGAAAACCCAACTCCCCGCCGCATTCCCTTTCCAACCTCGTGTTCCAACCGTTGAACACGTTGACGCTTGCATCATTCCCGGCCCCCATGGCCACGCAGGAGAGAGAATTGATTGATCGCCGGCCTGACCGGCGTGGAAAAAGTATTACCAAGCAGGAGTTGACCTGTGAGAGAGTGCGGCTTATTGTGCGGGGGTGGATTGTTTACGCAGGAGGGCGAAAGAACATGGACATCACGGGAATACGCAAGGAGTACTCGAGCCCGGTGCTGACCCGGGAGATGCTCGACGCCGATCCGTTTCGCCAGTTCGGCCGGTGGTTTGACGAGGCCTGCGCGGCCGGACTGGCCGAGCCCAACGCCATGACGCTCGCCACTGTAGGCGCAGACGGCCAACCGACCCTGCGCACCGTGCTGCTCAAGATCTTCGACCAGAGCGGTTTTGTCTTCTTCACCAACTACGGCAGCCGCAAGGCCCGCCAGATCGCCGAGAACCAGCGGGTCGCCCTGCTCTTCCCCTGGGTCAAGCTGGCTCGCCAGGTGGCAATCACCGGCCTGGCCGAGACAATAAGCACTGCCGAATCGGCCCGCTACTTTGCCAGCCGGCCGCGGGACAGCCAGTTGGGCGCCTGGATCTCGCAACAGAGCTCGGTGCTTTCCTCCCGGCAACTGCTGATGAACGAACTGGCCAAGGTCAAGGCCAGATTCCTCAGTGGCGAGGTGCCGCTGCCCGATTTTTGGGGCGGATACCGGGTGCGCCCCGCGACCATCGAATTCTGGCAGGGGCAGACCAGCCGTCTGCATGACCGTTTTCTCTACACTCGCCTGGATGACGGCGCCTGGGCCATCGAACGCCTGGCCCCCTGACCCTCCGGCTTCACTTCCATCCGAATTTTCCCGATTGAACTGATCATGCGCCTGCTTTGTCTCTGTGTCTTTCTAGTTACCGCTGCCCTGACCGTCCACGCCGAGGAGGAGGTCACCTCGATTGATGGCGGCTCGCCATTCACGTCCGCTGTCGCGCCCGCTGAACAGCCGGAACCGATAGCACCGGCCACCATTGACCCGCCCCCGGTGGATCAGCAACCGGTGGATCAGCAAATTGCCCCGGATCCATCTGCGCCAACTGACAACGCCACGGCAACCCCGCAGCCACCTGCCCCGAAACCCGAAGCGACTGTACAGCCGGGGGGAGCAGCCCAGCCCAGCCAGCCCGTCAAGAAGACCGAGAGCGCCAAATCCGGACAGCGCGGCAGGAAATCGACCACTGCCAACAAGGAGACCACACCTGCCAAGGCGCCGCCCCTGCTCACCGCCCTGACCGACATGTCCATGCCGCAGCCCCAGGTTTCCACCTGGCGTGACCTGTTCCCGGCAGTACGGACTGCCCCGGTGGTCGAAGCAACCTTTCCGCCCCTGCGCCCGGGCATCCGTGCATCCCGGCCGCAACAGCCCGAGCCGCACCAGGAAGAAGCCGAACCGCAGATCAAAATCGAGTCTGTCCTGACCAAAAAACTGAAGAAGGACCAGGCCCAGGCCGAGGAGACCCCCTCGGACACCCAGGGCATGCTGGTCGCCCTGGTTGATCTGCAGAAAAACCTGCGTCAGCAGATCACGGCCACCAACAAGAAACTCAAGGCCAGCACCTCGGAGGCGGAAAAAACCGCCCTGCAGGAAACCCTGGCCGAACTGGACAAGCAGTTGTCCGATTCGACCGCCGACTTCGAGCGGATCGCCACCGGGGTAGAGCCTGCGGTCTTCACCGAACAGAAGCAGGAGAGCTTCAGCTGGAAGGACGAACTCACCACCCTGCTCCAGCCGAGCATCAAGGAGCTCAAGCAGCTGACCGCCCGTGCACGGCAGAAGACCGAGCTCAAGGAGTCCATCGCCGATTTCGGCAAGCAGGCCGCCACCGCCCGGCTGGCAGTGGAACACCTCAACGCCCAGATCGAGGAGGCCAAAGACCCCAAGATCAAGACCCACCTGCGCGAGTTGTTGCCGGCCTGGCAGAACATGGAGAAGCGCATCCAGGGCAAACTCGACATCGCCCAGCGCGAGTTGGTCAAGCTGGAAGAGAAGAACGGCAAAGTGGCGGAGAGCGCCAGCCTCTACCTCAAAGACTTCTTTCGTGAACGCGGGCTCTATCTGCTGATTGCTTTTGTCTCCTTCGGCGTGGTCCTGCTGCTCTTCCGCCTGCTGCACCGCCTGCTGTTCAAGATTCTGCCCGGCGCTCTCAGGGAACAGCGGCCTTTCTACGTCCGCGTCCTCCACATTGCCCTGCGCGTCCTCTCCGTGGTCGCGGCATTTGCAAGCCTGGTCTTCGTGCTCTACACCGCCGAGGACTGGCTGCTGCTCAGCGTGGCCATCATCATCCTTATCGGCGTGGCCTGGGGCGTCCGCCAGACCCTGCCCAAGCTCTGGCAGCAGGCGCGGCTGGTGCTCAACATGGGCTCGGTGCGCGAGGGCGAGCGGGTGATTTACAACGGCGTGGCCTGGAAGGTGGAGTCGCTCAACGTCTTCTGCAAGCTGAGCAACCCGGCCCTGGGCATGCAGCTGCGCATCCCGGTCGAGGACATGGTCGGCCTGCTCTCCCGTCCTTTTGCCCCGGAAGAGCCCTGGTTTCCATGCAAGAAGGATGACTGGGTGGCCATTGACGGCAAGCCCTTTGCCAAGGTGGTCAGCCTCAGCCCGGAACAGGTCGAAGTGGTGGAAATAGGCGGCCGCCGGATCGTCTACCCGACCGGCGACTTCCTCGCCGCCTCGCCGGCCAACCTGTCGCGTAACTTCAGCATGCGGGTGGTCTTTGGCCTCTCCTACGACCTCCAGGCCGAGATTGGCACCACCGTGCTCGAGCGGATGAAAGCCTTTCTTGAAAAGAAGCTCAAGGAGCAAACCTTTGCCGACCAGTGTCTCAACCTGTCGGTGGACTTCCTCCAGGCCGGCCCTTCCTCGCTGGACCTGGCAGTGCTGGCCGATTTCAAGGGCGAAGCGGCCCCTTCCTACCGGCGGATCGAGCGCGCCCTTAACCGCTGGTGCGTCGAATGCTGCAACGAGCAGGGCTGGGAAATCCCATTCCCGCAGATGACCGTACACCGGCCGGCCGGCGAACGGGCCTGACTTAGAATATGAAGACGCGCCATGCTCACTGAAGCGGTCATCGAACGGCTCCAGGCCATCGTCGGCAAAGAGAACGTCTCCCGGGCCAGGGTGGACCGGCTCCTGCATGCCTTTGACGCCACCCAGCAGCAGTTCTTGCCCGAAGTGGTGGTCCATGCGACCAGCACCGAGCAGGTCTGCCGGGTCGTTCGTCTGGCAAACGAGGAACGCATCCCCATCCTGCCGCGCGGCGCGGGCAGCGGCTTCACCGGCGGCAGCCTGCCGGTGCGGGGCGGCATTGTCCTGGTGCTGACGCGGATGAACCGCATCCTTGAGATCGACGCCGACAACCTGATCGCCGTGGTCGAGCCGGGAGTGGTCACCGCGCGCTTGCAGAAGGAGGTGGAACGACAGGGCCTCTTCTACCCGCCCGACCCGGCCTCAAAGGAGTTCAGCACGCTGGGCGGCAATGTTGCCGAATGCGCCGGCGGCCCGCGCTGCCTCAAATACGGCGTCACCCGTGACTATGTCCTCGGCCTGACCGTGGTCACGCCCACCGGCCAGGTCATCCACACCGGCGGCCGAACCATGAAAAACGTGGTCGGCTATGACCTGACCCGGCTCTTTGTCGGCTCCGAGGGCACGCTCGGCATCGCCACCGAGATCATCCTCCGCCTGCTGCCTAAACCCGAGGCGCGCAAGACCATGCTGGTCGGCTTCGACTCCATCGACGGCGCAGCCCGGGCGGTCTCGGCCATCACCCGCGCCAAGATCGTGCCGGCGACGCTGGAGTTCATGGACGCCTCGGCCATCGACTGCGTCCGCCAGGCCATGGGCCTGGATCTGCCGCTCGCCTGCCGGGCGCTTTTGATCATCGAGGTGGACGGCGACCGCGACCTGCTCGCGCGCCAGGCCGAGCGCATCCTCGACACCATCCGGCCGCTGGGCCTGATCGAGACCCGGGTGGCGGAAACGGCCGAGGAGGTCGAGGCGATCTGGAAGGTCCGGCGCGCGGTCAGTCCCAGCCTGCGCAAGGTCAACCCGAACAAGTTCAACGAGGACATCGTCGTGCCCCGCTCCCGGGTGCCGGAGATGATCCGGGCCATCGAGGCCATCGGCCAGCGCTACAGCGTGCCCATCGTCAACTTCGGCCACGCCGGCGACGGCAACATCCACGTCAATCTCATGGTCGATCTGGCCATGGAGGGCATGCGGGCGACGGTCGACCGGGCGCTCTCGGACCTCTTCCAGGCCACGGTGGACCTTGGCGGCTCGGTGAGCGGCGAGCACGGCATCGGCATCGCCAAGGCCCCCTTCATCGGCA